>NZ_JAMYPB010000059.1:0-31821 GCF_040320135.1 Mesorhizobium sp. M0772
GCAATCTCAGAACGCAGGTCCGAGACAATCCTTTGCCGGTCACCATGGTGGGCGCAGGTCTGGCCTGGCTGATGTTCGGCAGCGGTACCTCAAACGCCGCCCACCGTTCGGCTGGCTATCCATTGCCTTCAGCGCCGGGACGACATGATGCAGTAGGGGAGCGCGGCGGCTTGGGCGGCACGCTCTCCGATGCCGCGGAATCGATCTCCTCGAGCGCTACCAGCGTCGGCGACACCATATCGAGCACCGCAAGAGCCGCTGCGGCGGGTCTGACGGGAAGCGCTGCCAATGCAAGCTCGACGACTGGGGACATGGCGGCGAAAGCCAGCCGCTCCGCGCAAGATCTGTTGGAGGATCAACCCTTGGCCGTTGCGGCCGTCGGTCTCGCCATCGGCGCCGCTATAGGTGCAATTCTGCCCCATACCGCAACGGAGGACGAGCAACTAGGCGCCTATGGCGACAAGCTTCGCGATTCCGCCGAAACTTTGCTCGACAGGGGCCTCGATGAGGCCAAGCAGGTCGCCGCCGACGCCTATGAGACCATCAAGCAGGAAGCTGGCCGGCAAGATATGGAAGCAGACACGATAGCCGATCAGCTCGGCGAGATCGTGAAGTCCACAGCAGACAAGACCGAGCATGCCGTGCGCGAACGTATTTCCGATACGCCTCAGCGTCAAACCTAGCCTGATGGTCCTGGATCAGCGATAGACGGTTCCAGAAGGCGTGCATAATAGTCGCGCTGATCGCTGCGCGTGGAGCTCGATCATGCCCTTCAAAGCACGTGGAAGATGGGCGGACGGGGACTTAATTCCTGACCACCTTGCAACCTGTCAGATTTTCCGACTGGCCAGCAATCTTGTCAGCCAGTCAGGATCCATTTCGGGAACAGAGGACAAAAGCCGTTCGGTGTAAGCGGCATGCGGAGGTGTGAGAACCACGCTCTTCAATCCCTGCTCGACGACTTTGCCGCCGTGCATGACGACAATCTCGTCTGCTATCGCGCGCACCGTGGCAATGTCATGGGTAATGAAGATGTAGCTCATCCCGAGTTCACGCTGTAGGCGCATCAGAAGCTTGAGGATCTCCTCCTGCACAATTTGGTCGAGCGCGGATGTGATCTCGTCGCAGATGATAAGCTCCGGTTCGGCGGCCAACGCCCGCGCAATGCAGACGCGTTGTTTTTGGCCACCTGATAGCTCGCCAGGTAGACGTTCCAGAAAATCCTCGCTCATCTCGACCATGTGCATAAGTTCGCTTATCCGGCGATCTCTCTGCGCGCCTTTGAGGCCGAGGTAGAATTCGAGTGGCCGCTCTAAGACTTCTTCGACCGTTTGGCGCGGATTAAGGGCGTTGTCGGGCATTTGATAAATCATCTGGACGCGACGCAGGACCTCCTTCGGCCGCGCCTTCAGGCTCTTCGAAAGGAGCTGGCCTGCAAAAGAAATCGAACCCGAAATTGGCGGCAAGAGGCCGGTAACGACTCGAGCGAGCGTCGATTTTCCAGAACCGGATTCGCCGACCACAGCCACTGTTCTTCCGCGCGGAACCTTGATGGAGACATCCTGGAGCACCTTGACACCTCCGGCATAAGCCGCGGTGACGTTGTCTATCGTCAAGAGATAGTCATCGGCTGGAACTTCGGGCTTGGCGAGCTTGCGGACTGCCCAGAGCGTCCTCGTATATTCCTGGCTGGGGGAGGCCAGCATCTGGCGTGTGTCAGCCACCTCCACGGTAACTCCGTGTCGCAGAACCATGATGCGATCCGCCATTTGCGCCACCACCGCCAGGTCATGCGTTACGTAGATTGCAGCAGTACTGAATTCCTCAACGATGTTGCGAATGGAGGCAAGGACTTCAACCTGCGTGGTCACATCGAGCGCCGTTGTTGGCTCGTCGAATATTATGAGGTCCGGTCGACAAGCCATTGCCATCGCTGTCATGGCCCGTTGCAACTGCCCGCCTGAGACCTGATGAGGATAGCGAAAGCCTATGCTCTCGGGTTCTGGGAGCTGAAGACGCCGATAAAGATCCACGGCGCTCCGGTTCGCCTCTTCCCGGCTGACGATTCCATGCGCCACCGCGGTTTCGATGGTTTGTTCCAAAAGTCGATGTGCCGGATTGAAGGAGGCCGCCGCGCTTTGCGCGACATAGGCAATGCGGGAGCCCCGGAGACGACGGCGCCCCTTTTCATTGACTGCCAGGAGATCAATCCCGTCGAACAGGACCGAGCCCTGTGTGATCCGGCAGCCCGGTTTGGCATAGCCCATTGCGGCAAGGCCAATGGTGGACTTGCCGGCGCCTGACTCGCCGATTAGGCCAAGAACCTCCCCCCGCTTCAGCGTAAGATCGATCCCGCGGACGATGGGATGCCACTGTTCGTCCGAGGATCCCTCCACATGCAGATTGCGGATTTGCAGTAGATCCTTTCCTTTTTCGCGTGAGCCTGGATCGCTACTTTTCATCCCGCAACCCGCTTGTTGCGTGCAGGTACCAGTCCACAACGAAATTTACGGATACGGTAAGAAGAGCTATCGCGCCGGCCGGAAGCAGCGGCGTGACATCGCCGTAAGTGATCAGGGTTGCGTTCTCGCGCACCATTGATCCCCAATCGGCCGTCGGCGGCTGAATACCGACTCCGAGGAACGACAGCGCCGCGACTGTCAGGAACACGAAGCAGAATCGCAAGCCGAACTCGGCGACCAGTGGAGGCATGACATTGGGAAGGATTTCATTGGCGATGATCCATCTCGGTCCCTCGCCGCGCAATCGCGCCACCTCGACATATTCCATCACGGCCACGTTAAGCCCAACGGCGCGAGAAAGCCGAAAGACACGGGTGGAATCGAGAAGCGCAATGATAACAATCAGGCTGGTGATCGACGAGCCGAAGATCGACAGAAGCACCAGCGCGAAGATCAGACTCGGGATCGACATCAGCACGTCCACCGCACGCGACAAGATCTGGTCGAGCCACCCCCTATACAATGCGGCAAGGAGGCCGAGCGACACGCCTACCGCGAAGGAGAGCAATGTAGTCGCGACCGCGATAGCGATGGTGTTGCGCGCACCGTAGATCAAGCGGGTGAGCATGTCGCGGCCGAGCTGGTCGGTTCCCAATTTGAATTCCTGATTCCACGGCGCGAAGGCTTCGCTGAAGACCTGCGTCTCGCCATATGGGGCTATCCAGTGCGCGAAGACCGCAACAAGGACGTAGCCAACGATCACCACGATGCCGAACCATGCACTAAGCGGTGCCTTCTTCAGCGCTGTTGTCGCCCGGCTGGCACGCGAGCGCCTCAGCCTCTGAACCGCCGCGATAGATTGGGATCTGGTCATCGTGGGTGCAAGAGCCTGGGGTTGGTGGCGATGGAAATAATGTCGGCCAGCAGGTTGAGAAGGATGTAGGTCGCGGCGAAAATCAGGGCACAGGCCTGGACAACCGGAACATCCCTGGATTTTACCGCATCAACCATCAGTTGGCCGATCCCGGGATAGACGAAAACGACCTCGACCACGACCACTCCGACGATGAGATATGCCATATTGAACGCCACGACAGTGACGATGGGAGCCCAGGCATTGGGCAGGGCATGCCTCAGCACGATCACCATCGGGGACATTCCCTTGAGGCGCGCCATATCGATGTAGGGGCTTGCGAGCATGTTGATGATGGCCGCTCGGGTCATGCGCATCATGTGGGCCACGATCACGAGTGTAAGGGTGATTGCCGGCAGCGCCACTTTCCAGAGGTGCTCCCAAAATGGGGTCTGATCGTTCACATTCGACAATGTCGGAAATTTGGGAACCGCATTGAGTGCCCAGGTCAGTGAGATACTGAGCCAATGGGGCAGGGATTGAGCGAAATCGGATGCAATGAACGTGTCGCGCGAGATCACCAGGTAGGCGAGCATATAGGCGACGAAAAACTCCGGGAACGAAATAGTTGTCAGTGTCACGGCATTCACCAGCCGGTCGAACCAGCCGTTGCGGTACAGCGCGGCGAGAATGCCAAGCCCAAGCGCCAGCGGAACCGCTATCAGCGCGGTCACCGCTGCAAGAAACATCGTATTGTAGAGGCGTGGCGCGATGATCTCGGCCACGGTACGCCGATATCCGGTGCGGCTCGCGAACGAAGAGCCGAAGTCGCCGTGAAGCATTTGCGCGACCCAGACGAAATAGCGCTCGACAGGCGGACGATCGATGCCGATTTCCCGCTGAAAGGCGGCGACCGTTTCGGGCGTCGCCGACTGCCCGAGCGTGGCCTTGGCGAAGTCGCCCGGAAGCACCGCGATGGCAGAGAAGATGATGATGGACACGATGAACAAAGTGACCAGGCCGAGGCCAAGGCGCTGCAGAACCGTTCTTGCGACGGGGTTCATGTGAGTGCCGTCTCCCTTGGGCGGCAGTCCTGCACTCGGAGCAAGCCGACCGGAGCCTCACAACCATCGTGGCCCCGGCCGCCTTTTCATGCCGTGGCGATCCACCAGCGTTCGGCCATTTTCAGTCCATCGTTCTCCCAGTTGGGCGCCACTTCGCCATGTGCGAGCTTTTTGGATTGGGCGCTGACGAAATTGTTGAAGACCAGCACGATGCTGCCGCCATCGTCGTGGGTTAGTTGCTGCATCTCGGCATACATTCCCGCTCGCTTGGCCTCGTCCGTCTCGGCCCGCGCCTTAACAAGCAATTCGTTGAAATGGGGATTTTTCCAGAACGACTCATTCCAGCTGGAGTCCGCGGCGAAGGCTTGCGTGAACATCCAGTCGGCCGTCGCTCGACCGCTCCAATAGGATGCGCACCAGGGTTTCTTGAGCCAGATATTGTCCCAATAAGCGTCCTCGGCCTCCCGCACGACATTGACGTCGATGCCGCATTGGGCTGCCGTCTCGCGAATGAGCGAAGCCGCATCCACCGCGCCTGCAAAAGCGGCATCGGCGACCGAGAGATCCACCTTCAGGTTCTCCATTCCGGCCTTTTTCAGGTAGTGCTTGGCTTTTTCCGGATCGAAGTTGTGTTGCGGTTGCGGATCCTTGGCGAATTTGATCGCTGGCGCGATCGGGTTGTCGTTAGCCACGGTGGCGTGGCCGAGAAAGATCTTGTCGACGATTTCTTGGCGATTGATCGCCCATTTCAATGCCGTTCGCACGTCTGGATTATCAAACGGCGCCATCGCGGCATTCATCGGCAAGGTATAATGTCCGTAGCCGGTGACCTCGACGATTTCCACCTTCGGATTGCGTTTCAACATGCCGAGGGTCTTGAGGTCGGCGCGGCCGATATAGTCCACCTCGCCCGTCGACAAGGCCGCCATGCGAGCGGCAAGATCAGTGATGGCGATGAATTCCACCTCGTCGAGATAGGGCTTGCCGTTTTTGAAGTAGTTTGGATTGCGCTTGAGTTTCGCCGAAACGCCGGGCTGGAAATTCTCAAGGAGGAAAGCGCCGGTGCGAACCCCTGAAGCCCAGTCCGCCTTGCCGTCCTTGGCTGGCATGATGACCAGATGGTAGTCACTCATGATGTAAGGGAAATCGGCGTTGCCGCTCTTGAGCGTGAAGACCACCGTTTCCGGGCCGTCGGCCTTGATCCCGGCGACGGACTCCAACAGCGACTTCGCCGCCGATTTTGTGTCCTTGCCCATGTGATATTGCAATGACGTCACGACGTCATCCGCCGTCACAGTCTTGCCGTTGTGGAAGGTTGCGCCTTTGCGCAGCTTGAAGGCCCAGGTCTTGGCCCCATCCGAAGATTCGAAGCTCTCGGCGAGGTCCGGTTGGACATTGCCTTTGGCGTCGACCTCAGTGAGGCTGTTGGATAGCGAGCCCGAAAACGCGGTTTGTGTGAACGTATCGGGGTAGCCGGCCGGATCGATTGAATCCGTCGTCGCGCCATGAGCCATGCCGAGCTTGGCGAAGCCGCCGTGCATCGGTTCGGCACGCGCCTTGGCGACGAAGAGCGTGTCGGCGGCGGCGACCGTCAGGCCTGCGGCTATCCCAAGATGAATGAAGTCGCGGCGGGAAACTTTGCCGCCACCGACCAGGCTTTGCGCGAGACCAAGCTTGTATTCAGATTCTGACATTTGACTCTCCCATTGCGGAGTTCTCCGCGTTATTTTTTTCAAGCACCTGCGAACAAATCTGCTAGTTGGCTTCGGCCATCTTTCTTCGAATTTTTCCAATCCCAATCGGCTTTTGGGCCAATCAGGCCGTCACATAGATGCTGCCGGCTTCGACGGTGACTGGAAATGTGCGAGCGCGAATGGACGGATCGACCAAGGCTTCACCTGACTTGATGTCGAATTCCCAGCCATGCCAGGCGCATCGAACGATCTCGTTTTCGCGATGATAGATGAATTGCGCTTGTTCAACGGGCGCGGTTGTCCCGCATTGCGGTCCCTCGCAAAGTGGAGCGCCGCGGTGCGGACAGACATTCAGCAGCGCGTGGAATGAATCTCCGATGCGGAAAATCCCGACCGAAAGGCTGCGGATCTTGGCGATAAACGGAGATCCTGTTTCGATCTCGTGGACGCGGCAGATATATGTCTTCTCGGGCATCGTATGCTTCCTCAGGCAGCATTCGCGGCTTGCGCACGGGGGATGCGTTTGTAGACTTCCAACGCATTCAGTCCCATGATCTTGCTCTTCCAGGCAGGAGGGATTTGCAGCGTGTTGGCATCGTCGTAATCCCAGTGCGGATAGTCCGACGCAAACATCAGCGTGTTTTCCCCGTCCATCGCTTCGAGCGTGGACCAGAGATGTTGGATGTTTGCAGGTTGCTCCAGCGGCTGCGTGGAAAAGCGGATGTTGCGCCGGCAATATTCCGATGGCAGCATCTTCAGCCATGGCGTCTCTTTACGCAGCGCTTTGTAGTCGGCATCCAGGCGCCACAGGACCGACGGAACCCAGGCGACACCGCACTCGATGATCACGAAGTAGAGGTCCGGCCACTTCTCGAAGACGCCATGGGCGATCATGCTTGCCACGTGCGACATCGCGGACATGTGCAAAATGGCATGCGTTTCCCAGAAGAATGTCGTGGGCGCAGGCGCAATGGCAGTTGAATTCACGCCGCCATGCCCGCCCAGATGTATGGCGAACGGCAACCCTACTTCAGCGCAAGCTTCGTAGATCGGATGGTAGAACGGGTCTCCATACGGCTTGACGGACCCTTGGGAAGCGAGAACCTGGACCATACGCGGATGACTGCCCAGACGGCGTATCTCGGCGGCAGCGAGCTTCGGATCCTGTGGTGCGATGATGATCGAACCCATGAAACGATCGTCTTTCGGCAGCCATTGGTTGATCTGATAGTCATTGTAGGCGCTGACCAGGGCGCTGGCATAGTAAGGATTGGCGAGGGTCGACGCCTCGATCGGCTCATCGCCGGTGAGGATCGCCACGTCGACTTTGTACTTGTCGAGGTGCTTCTCTTTCATGATGAGATAATTGTCGGCTTCCGTCTTCGGACGGACGTCCTTGCGGGAGAAGTCCTGCGGATGAAACCAGGGGCGATGGCCATGCGGAAATGCGCCGACTGGACCTGTTTTCTCGCCCTCGGTGAACATGTCTTTCCACAAGCCGGAAAGGTATGGCGTCAACACGGTGGCGCTTGACCAGTAATTGTGACAGTCGCAATCAACTATGAACACTTTGTTCCGCTCCGTGGCCCGTCCCGGCGGTGCGCCGGCCGATGATCTGGTGCAGCTTCCCCCTTGAGTATTGTTTGATCAAGCTTATGGTAGGCAGGAACATGATCGAATTTTTCGATCGGGATTTCCATGCAGCTTGATCACATCGAAACCTTTCTCGACATCATCGAATCGAGAAATTTCAATCGCACCGCAGATCGGTTGGGCTTAACCCAATCGACAATCAGCACCCGCATCAAGAACCTGGAGAGCGCAATCGGATCTGAACTGTTCCAACGCGGACGCGCCGGGGCAGAGCCGACTGCCGCAGGGCGCCGGTTCGAAGCCTACGCAAGATCTCTGGTATCCACTTGGTCGCAGGCTCGCCACGATGTCCGGGCCTTCAACCGTTTCGAAGGCACCTTGCGCGTTGCCGCCCAAGTGGGCATGACCCGCTCAGTCCTGCCCGGGTGGGTCGAAACCCTGTGCCAAGCACTTCCGAAGTCCTCAATCCATGTCGAGTCGGATTATTCGAACCAGATGGTCAGCGACCTCAGCATGGGAAACCTGGATATCGCGGTGCTTTATGCCCCCCGCTACTTGCCTGAGATCGCATACGAGCACCTGATGGTCGAGGAATATTTAATGGTTTCGACTGCCGCCAGAAACCTGTCGGACGTCGATCCCGACACCTACATCCGCCCAGGCTACACCGTCGTGCTGGAGAAAACGCACGCAGAGATGCTGGCTCAATTGGCGATCTGCCGACTTTCGACCGGATCGGAAGCTCTGGCGGAGATCATGCTCCGGCGAACGGGCGGCACTTGCTACATGCGCAGCGATGATGCGCGCAGGTTTACCGGTGAGATTCCATCGTTCCTGGTCGAAGGAGCGCCGACCTTGCACCAGCCAGTCCATACGGCGATACTGGCACGCCGCAAACACGAACCGATCATTCGCAAAGGCATCCGTGCTCTCCATCTCGCTGTTATGTCGCTGGAGGTTTAATCGATATTCCCGATCATAACGCTGGGATAATATTGCTGTTCAGCGGGGTAAGAACTGGCATGTTCGCTCGACCTAACGCCGAGCCGCACGATGAATGCATACGCCTCCATCCAAGCCTCAGATGTCGTGCCCACCATGCGTCAGCGGCGATGGGCACAAAAGACGCGAGATATAGTGCTCTGCCGTCGCGTGATAGACGAGACGCACGATGTGAAAACATTTGTTCTCACATCTGCCGCTGGTCGGATGTTCTGCTTCAGCGCGGGCCAGTATGTTCTCGTGCACCTCAGGATCAACGGCGCCACAATAACGCGCGCCTACTCGGTATCGTCACCGCCGACGCGACCGCTTGATCTTCAGATCACCGTGAAGCGAACGCAGGGCGGGCTCACTTCCAACTGGATCCATGACCATTTGACGCCGGGCAGCGAGATCGAGATCGAAGGGCCGCTCGGTTCGTTCAATCTGGATAAATTGCCGTCGGAGAAACCTGTTTTCCTTTCGGGCGGGAGCGGCGTGACTCCGACCATGTCAATGCTGCGTGCGCTTACAGACCGCGCAGACGACAGGGAGATCCGCTTCATTCACAGCGCGAAAACCCCAGGCGACATCATCTTCCGAGCGGAACTGGAAGCACTTGCCGCTCGCTTTCCCAATGTTCAAGTGACTTTGGTTTGCGGCCAGGGAGGTCCCGCTTGGACGGGTTCAACCGGCCGAATTGATGGTCGGATGCTGCTGAGCCTGGTTCCCGATCTTCAAAAGCGCACTGTTTTTGCCTGTGGGCCCGAAGGGTACATGAAGACGGCACGCGCCTGCCTTGATGCAATAGGCTTCCCGCCAGCGCAGTATCACGAGGAGAGTTTCGGAGGCAGCAATGGTTCTCGGTCGGAATTGGGCTTGGCGATTTCGTCTTCGGTCCGTTTTGTCCGCTCGGGTGTGGAGCATCGCTGCGCGCCCGGAGAGACCCTGCTGGACGCGGCGCGGAACTGTGGCGTCTACATCCCAACCGCCTGCCAGCAGGGCGTTTGCGGAACGTGCCGAATAGCCAAACTATCCGGCGAGGTTACCATGGACGATTTGGGCGGACTGAATGCTAAAGAGAAATCTGCCGGCTATGTCCTGGCATGTTGCAGCCGCCCGCGAGGGACGGTTTTGCTCGATGCTTAGCTCGGCGTTGTTGACTGTTGGAAGATTCCGTCGGCGCACGCATCGGCGTCAGGGTCTAACCCAACGGCTCGACGCTCGAAGCTGTCAGTCCGTTATCGGCCCCCAAATGAGACGTTGGAAGCATTGAGGGCAGGGGACAGTTCGTGGCGCAAACGAGATAGCAGCTCCGAGTAGTCATCGCTGTTCGCGAAACGGTCGATTTCTGGACATCGCAATGTCGGGTATGGACTAACGCGCTATCTCGGCTCGAGGACCCATTCAGGTACGCGCCTGATATTAGGTATTGAGCATAGATCCGTGCGTCCCGGAAAGCGGACGCGGCACGATCCGGGTTAGGCGAGTAAGATACGCTCGATGACGGCGGCGCGCGCGGGAACGTCGCAACCAAGGATGAAGCTGTTGCTGGAGTCGAGCGGGCATTCACGCGGCCATGCCGGAGCAGATCGGCGCTACGACGGCCCAGCAGCCTTTGTCGCGGGGGGTTGTGTGCGTCAAGTTCTGCAAAATGGGGCAACCATGATGCTGGTCCTGCGGCTTGGCGCAGAGCGACCAGCGATCGCCATTTCCGATGCCAGCGCCTAAGCCTTTTATGAGACCTAAGCGCAGCTTGCCGGCCGCAGCATGGTCCCAATTTGGGACGAATAGTTTGGCACCCATATTGCACCCACATCTTTCGCCGGCTGATCCCCGGTCCTGATCGCGTACTCTGATCAGGTGTAAGGCTCGCCGGGCTCGAGGTTGTTGGGGTCTTCGCCCGGCGAGTTGTCTGCCAATGCGCAGTCACAGCCACATGGTGACGCCATACTCCGAAATGCCGCAAGCATTCCGCGGTTGTGCATCGCCCGACCAAGGTCGATCGGTATGGGACTTCAGTCGCGCTAAAGGGCGATACGGTCTGCGACTCCGGATTTTTTGCTAGATTTCAGAGGGTTACAAAGCGCTTCGCAGTCGTCAGTCGCTCATTGCAACAAGCATTTATCTAAAGTTCATTCAGTCGAATTAGGAAACTCTTATAAGCCGCTCTATAACGAATCGGCGAGGTGGCTATTCGCCTGAGGAGGTACCATGACATCCCGAAAAACCCTTTTGGCGGCGCTTGCCGCGCTTGCGCTAGTGACCGCTCCTGCTTTCGCTGGTGCGGGTGGAAACGGTGGTGGTCACGGCAATGGTGGTGGTCACGGCAATGGTGGTGGTCACGGCAATGGCGGTGGTCACGGCAATAGCGGCAAGTCCGGCAACAGCGGCGGGAAGTCCGGCAACAGCGCTTCGCACGGCAAGTCGGCATCGGCTCACGCCGGAAAGAAGGCCTCGGGCGAAGACCAGGTCGCCGTCGACGACATTGAGGTCGCCGCGACGCCTAAGGACAAGAACATTCACGCCAAGCTTGGCCGGCTGAACTCGCTGCAGCGCAACATCAACGCTTATATGAACTCCAAGAGCAAGAAATTCGCCGGCATTCAGGCTTATGTGACAGCTTCGGCTGCCGCCAAGGGCGCCCAAGCCGCGGTAGATGCCGCCCAAGCGGAAGTCGACGCGTTGAACGCCAAATTGAACGACCCGAATACTCCGGCCGACCAAGTCCCGACCCAGGAGCAGATCGATGCAGCGCAGGCGGCGCTCGATGCCGCCAATATAGCGGCGGCCGATGCTGCTGCCGCCGTCCCATCGCTGGATGACGCGCTCGCCGATATGGCCAACAAGCCGGTCGACGCCGAGGTCACCGAATGGGCCAACAGCGTGCTTGCCGAGAAGATCGACGAGATGGCTTCCAAACAGGATCCTGCGCCAACGCCGTAAGACCGGTCACCGCTGAAACGACCCTAGTCGAACGTGCAAGCCGCCGGGTCACACCCCCGGCGGCAGGGAGACGACGAGCTTGCCACCTTTTCTCCTCTTTGAGGGCGACCCCTAAACAAGCGGAGTCGCTACCGACGCGTAGGAACAAAAGTGCCGAAATACCGTCTGAGGAGATCGCAGCCGATGCCGTGACGGCCACCCACACCGTCAACGCGAAAACTCCGATCAGGGCGGCGCGCGAAGCGGCGGAACGCGAGGTCATTCTACGCCCGGCCACATCTTCGAATACAGCTCAGCCTGTAGGGCGGTCCATACCCGGCTGGCCGCGGCTCACGCTGGTTTCTTGAAACGCACCATGCCGTCGACCTCGATGCGCAAGTTCGACTATTGACCCGGACCAGGGTTCTCTCGGTCTGTTTGAGCGAGGGGGGAAGCAATACGATTTCCTGGGCGTGCCGCTTGAGGCGTTTGTCGCGTTCAAATCTGCCCCACCAAGGGCCGCTATTCAACAATCACATCCGCAACCAACTATGCATTCCCGCTCGCCCAAGAAAAGGCTGCAGGCTCCTTGGACGATTAAGGGAGGTTCTTTCAGAAAAACGGCCCGCGCTGATCGAAGGGCGCGGGCCGGTCCGTTGCCGCCGGTCGGCAGCGGGAGGCATCCATTCCGGCCGGTGCAAACCGGCCCCTCCCGCCACAATTAGCAACCTTCGGCAGTCGTTTTCATCTGTCCAGGGGCTGCGGACTTGGCACTGGTGTCATCCTGTTGACCAGGAGCGGCCTGCTTAGCACTGCCACTCTGCTGGCCGGGCGCACAGTCCTTCGCTGAGTTCGAATTGGTCGACTTCGTTGTGGTCGAATCCGTGTTGTTATCTGTCGTCGGCATCGTTGTGGTAGTGGAGGAGCCACTCGACGTCGTCCCTGTTGTCCCTGTCGTCCCCGCGAACGCAAGCCCGCTGGAAAGAGCCATCATGGCAGTGGCAAAAAGAAGCCGTTTCATTCTTCATCTCCTAATGGCAAGTAATGTCCCTTCCATTCGATAACGGGGGATGCGAAGGATCGGTTCCAACGCGACCTTGTCTTGACCGGCAGCTTTGGGGCGGCCGTTAGCGGACTGGCAGCCTTCACACGGCGGATCTTCGGTAGCTGACATTCCGGCTAGCGCGGACATCGCCTTCCCCATGGGCAGAAATTAGTCTCCTGGGGCCCGCCCACGTTTCTCTCAAGCCACCGATTTCATGGCCGACAGGTTATCACGATGTGTCTGAAGGTGGAGAAGCTGATCGTCGCCCCTTGGTTGTGCAGCCCTTCAGCCGTGGGCCAACCTCCGAACACCCTTGAAAAAGAACTTGAAGTCGTCCCGCACCAGAGCGAACGTCTTCGGATGATCGGGATAACACGGCGGTCACGAGACACCTGTTCCCGCGTCTTTTGCTCGCTCGCCGGCGCAGCGGCAAATTGATCATAGACGGTACTAAGTGGTCTTGCTGCTCCGGCATCTCGCCGTGAGGAAGAAATGACGCTGAGGATGCCCAACTGTCGTCGGGTCCGCTGGCCGCGCTTATGGGTCACGCCGCAGGCGTTGCAATCCCTTCTAAAGCGATGATCCTGGTGTTAGCGGAACGTTTGCGGATCTCGATCAGCCGGGCGTATTCCGGCGAATTATACCAGCCCATCAATGACGCCATGTCGGGGAATTCGACAATGACCAGTCGGTGTGGATCCCAATCACCTTCCAAAACCTTGGTGGCGCCACCGCGGCCCAGGTACCGCCCACCGTACCGCTCTTCGGTAGCGGGAACGTCCCGCCGATATTCCTCGAACAAGGCAGCGTCTTTTACGTCTACATCCGCTATCAGATAGGCAGCCATCTGTGTTTCCTCCTTAGACCCCGCTCGCCCTCCTCGGCTTCGGCGTCGTCGGTCCGCACCCTAACGACGATCTCCGTGGCGACATCCAGCGCCAGCGCGCTTTTCGATGATTGTTGGCGCTGCCACGGCTTTCCTTCTTTCGCATGGTTCGCAAAGATTAGCATGATCGCTGCTCTCGTGTCTGGCGGTCTCCCTCAAAGCGTCATCGAGCGCCCTTCAGATGAGACACCGCCGTCTCGACAGGTAGGCTCGGCAGGGTTCGGTATTTCTTCGGTTCTTTTCAACCAAAGCTTGTCGAAAAGCGCGAATGAAAATAGGAAATATGCAACCTGAAAGATGATAAAAATCAGCAAGGTCCATGCAAGGGACTTCCAGAACGAATCGGTTGCTAGGTAAGTCCAGGTCGCTACCACGGTCGACGTGGCAAACATCCCAATCAGTAATCGCGGAAAAACATCATGTTCAATGCCGCCCATAGCTGGACCGACCGGTCTCACGTCTACTCCCCAGAAGAACGTAAGGTTTCACTAAATTAGTAATTGCGCAAGCACCAATGGCCAGAACCAAACCTTCCGAACAGCTTTCCCGGGCTGAAATCGAGCGCTTCCTGGCGGCAGCCGAAGCGCTGCACAAGAGCATATTCGGGTCGCTGTGCGTACCACAGCGAGCATGCCAAGCTCTGTGAGGTCCATCGACCCCTTTTGAAGGCGATCGAGAACATCACCGGCCACAAGGCGCAGTTCATCCAAAGGAACGGGACAGGGCCGTCTCAGCCGCGCGGGAGCCGTCTGGCTAGCCGCCGGTCAAGTCCTATAAGCTCGGATGCGAAGCTTCGCTTCTCTTCCCGCAGGGTATTGCGATGCATTTTAAGCGCTTGAGTTTGCCGACGGTCTTCTCGAAGCGTACACTTTAATACCTGGGGTGGCGAAGCCCGCCAGCCGAGTGGTTGCCCTCCGCTCGCAGCCAACCGGCTCCGTGGCTCGGTGAATGGCTAGCACTGTCGCAGCAGTCCTCCGAACGCAGCCCGCCATGGCGGTGGCCGGCTTAGCAGTCTGATGCCCCCTCGCGGGCGAGATTGTCCACGTCGAGCGGATTGCTGACCAGTTTCAGCGCGCCGTCCGGGTTGCGCGGCCATTCCGCTTCCGGGCGATCCCAATAGAGTTCTACCCCGTTGCCGGGGATCGCGCACATAGATCGCCTCCGAGCCGCCATGGTCATTCGCGCCGGTGAGCGTCACCCCTGCTGCTCGCAGGCGGCGCAGCGCAGCCGCCAACGCCGCCCGTGTCGGATAGAGAAAGGCGACATGGTGTAGGCCCGTCGTGCCAATCGGGGGCGCGGCGCCGCCGCGGCTTTTCCAGTTAGTGAGCGCCAGATGATGGTGATATCCGCCCGCCGCGAGAAAGGCAGCCTCCTCGCTTAGCGACATGGTGACGCCGAACCCGAGGGCACCGCAATAAAAGGCTAGCGATCGCTCGATGTCGGCGACGTTGAGATGGACGTGACCGACCCGAACGCGCGGGTTGATGGCATATTTTTCGACGACGCTGGCGGCGTCATTGGGATTGATCGATTGATCGTTCATGGCCTCCGCTCCCCTGCTGGCGATTTCCACAAGCGAAATCATCGCGCAAATGCATTGCCCGGAAAATATGAGATGACTGGAATGAGCATCCCGTTTTCTGCATAATCCGGGAATGCGCATCGACGAGATATGTGTCTTCATCAACGTCCTCGAGGCAGGAAGCTTTGCCGGCGCGGCGCGCCGTCTCGGCATGCCTGCAACGACAGTGAGCGCCAAGGTCGCGGCCCTGGAGCGACGGCTCGGGCTCTCGTTGATCCAGCGCACGACCAGAAAGCTGCGCGCTACGCCCAAGGGCCAAGCCTATTTCGAGCGGTGTCGCATCGCGCTGCGAGAAATCGAGACCGTCGAAGCTGAGCTTCGCGCAGAGTCGGCGGGGATGGACGGACAGCTTCGGCTGACGGCGTCAGTGGATATCGCGCAGACGCTTCTACCGCCTGTTATTGCAGCGTTCCGTAAGGCTTATCCGGCGGTCGCCGTTGATCTCGTCGTCACCGACCGCGTTGCCGATCTCGTCGCCGACGGCATCGACCTCGCCGTGCGCGTCGGCCCGTTGCGCGATTCCAGCCTGATCTCACGCGCTTTCGTGACGGGTCCTTCAGGACACTTCCAAGGCCTACCTCGGCCGCCGGGGCACACCTGTCTCACTGGAGCAACTCGAACATCACGATCTAATCGCCCTCAGCAAGGCATGGGCGCGACCGCTGCCGATGCTGGCGGGCGACCGGAAGATCGGTGTTGACCTGACAGGGGGCCTCACCTGCGATGATCTGCTAACGGTGAGGGCGCTCGTGGCGATAGGATTGGGCATCAGCTTTCTTCCAGGCTATCTCGCCCATCAGCTCGATCTGGTGCGGGTACTCCCCGAACTGCGTTCACCGTTTACCGGCCTATTCTTTGCTTATCCGGCACAGAAGTGGGCGCAACGACACCGGTCGCACCTGGTGCAGATGTTCGACAGCTCCGTGGTGCGCGGTCATGTCTCGGCGGTAGGGGCAAAAGGGCCTAGGCGATAAGATAGGTATTGCCCTGCGGAATCGGGTGGGATTCTAACTGCGATGACACACGAATTGCTTGCAGACGACGGTTGGGCCGAGACGATTGAGCTTCTCGGCGGCGAAGATTTGCTTACGCGGAGCGCCCGCGAGACGAAGGCGTTCCTGCGTCCGCAGGGCGTTCAATCGGCGCCCGATTTGTTGCGCCTGACGCGCGGCGGCTTCTCGACCAAAATCCATCTGAAGACACCTAACGCGTTCATTGGACAGCGACCCATTACTTGGCCCGCCGGCTCATGTTGGCGGGCTTTTTTGCGTCAGTCGGGAACAACCTCGCTCTGAGGCTGTTCGGTCACACCCGGCTCGTTCTTCAGCGATTCCTGCCGGTGACCAAGATGTCCTCTCCACTCGTCATGGTCGGCCCGCGCAGCCTCGGAAGCAGGCGCGGGCCTCATTCGCCGTCATTGCTGTGTGCTCGGTGCGCAACCGCTTCTTTGAATGCGCGTGCTGCTGCATCGCAAGCGACACGTGAGGAGCCGTTCACGGACAGGATGATTTCGGCTGCCTTCACGGTCAAACCGTGTTTTTCGGCGAACTCTGCGGCTGTGTATGCGAGTTTTGTTTTTTCGCTACTCCGCATTTCTGACTCCATAGATCTCTTGCGCCTCGTGCAAGCTCTGTCGGGCCTGTTGCAGTGATCGATGCAAGTTCGCCAGCAATTCGTCGGCGTCGGCCGTCGGACTGCCTTCGTGATCCAGTAAGCCGACGATAATATCCTGCTTGGAAACGATGCTCTCGTTGTGAACGAGTTGGCCCATAAAATATATGAGCCGGCTCTGTGCCGGTGTGGGCATGGGCCTTCTCCCTGGTCGGGCGAAAGCCTGATGATCGCTCCCAAGCGCCTCGTGCCTGTTTGTTTTTGATTTTTCGAGGCGACCGCAGCAGTGTGCGCTCGTTAGCAGGCCATGGCAACCGGCCAGGCAATTGCAGCATCCACGCTGCGCACGCCGCCCTGACCGCGCGTGCCGGCCCCTGGCGTCGCTCGGCCGCTACTTCAGTGTTTCCGGTTGACAATCGTGGTCGGCGCACCGCATTTTCGCATTGAGGGACAAACGTGGGGAACCCTGCATGAAGAAGCCTTATCAGAAGCCGGAACTAAAGAAGCGCGAGAAGCTCTCGGCCGTAACGGCTGTGTGCACGCCATCAACCTGCACCGATGAGTGAGAACCTTTAGGCCCAAGGCGCTTTGCCGAAATTCGCTAGAGAGGGACTGCAGTGAAGAAAGAATACAGCAAGCCAGTACTGACCAAACGTGGGCGTCTCAGCGCAGTGACGGCGCAATTGGCACCCAGTGTTGAACCCAGAGGAGCCTAGGCAAACCCCTGCAACAAAGCCAGTTGGCTTCGGCGGCGGGCTTTTCCGCTTCCAGGCGCCGAAACTTATCTTCGCGTGCCTGTCACAACGAGCCATGCGGTTTCCGTGCTCGGTCTCCGCACTTCAGGGTCGCTGAACCCTGCATCTCGCAAGGCAGCAATGACCTCATCCGGCTCGCGAGGTGTAAAAATGTCGGCCGGCATGTTCATCCTGTCCATATGCGCCTTCGGGAGGAAGCCAAGCACGACGCGACCGCCTGGTTTGACGCGAGCGAGCTCTGCGGATCCAGCTCTAAGGCTTTGCCAGAAGTACACTGTGTGGACGCTGAGAGCCTTGTCGAATGTGCTATCCGGCAAGGGCAAGTCCTCGACTAGCCCGATTCGGAACTCGGCTCGTCCGCCGCGCACTGCATCGGCGAACCGGCGGCAGGCAGCGTTCACGACATCTGCGAGCGGTCAACCCCGCAAACGAATGCTGCCTCACGGGAGAAGTTGCGGCAGTAAAACTGCGCCGCCGAAACCGACCTCCACGGCGCGATCTTCCGGGACCAGGTGCACTTGATCGAGAGCGTAGCCGTTGAGCCGGGCATTGCCCCGGTTCATTCCGGCCCGGACCAGCCAGCCGCCGGTTCGGTCGGCCAGGACAGTGGTTTCGCTATAAATCGTGGCGCCATCCGATCCCACCCATATTCGGGTCATCTAGCCACCATGCGCCTAGAAGTCCCCGCAAACGCTGCTTCGATAGCGACGACCAGTTGGGTTGTGCTGCGCTCTTACGCGTCGCATTCCAGCGGCTGGTGGTCCGGTTGCTCGTGCCACATCACCTGGCGGAAGTCGCGACGGTCTACCTTTTGCGCGCAAATGGGGCGCGCATAGAAATGCTCTTCCCAGTCAGGTCATGTGGCTTGCCGGGGATGGGCGGTCCGAGGTTGGCTATTCTGGCCGTGCCCGACCGAACCCGTCGTAGCGGCAAAACTTCTGCAAGGCGTGCCCGTTGTCCGATCGCCCGCTCGCATTTTTTGTACCATATATTCGCGGCTTCCATTAGCATCCCCTCATGGCAACTCTGCGGTACGGCGTAAGGCGGGAACCGGATGGGACGTGGACGGTGTTCGACGTGTTCACCGGGCTGCCGGCTATTGTAGCGGGCCACCCATCTGTCGACCTTCCCGACATGGAGTATGCCGAAGAGCTGGCGGCCATCCTGAATGCCAACGACCTGAAGCAGACGCTATCTCAAGGGAGGTTCCCCGGAGGGTTCGCCTGACTGAAGTGGCATTAGCCCCCGTTGTATGCCCATCCAGGATGGTTCGTCCGATCCGCACAAGCATTTGTTATTGATCTACCGACTACGACGGTCTTAAATCGACTTGCCATTGCGTTTCGTAGGGAGGATGTGATGAGCAACGTGGTGTCAATTCGCAAGGCCACGCCTCGCGTGGAAGTGGTCGGAGCCAGTGGCGAATGGGTCGTCCGCATCATAGAGACCGACCAGGAAATTACACGCTCATTCGGCCTGGAATCGTTTGCGCTGTCCTTCGCTGAAGGCCAGCGGATACGGCTACATCTCGACAAGCTTGTGCGGCTTCAGGACCCTCCTGCGGCTAGGTAACCTCAGTACCTGGACGGTGTTGGACGATTCCATGGCTGGTGAGATGCTTGCGGTGTGACGTCTCTCGTCCGCCGGACGCAAGGGCGGCGGGCACCTTTTGAATTGACAAGGCGCGGGCTGATTGACAACCTTTGGCTGTAAATGCGCTTTGCCTCAAATTTCCACTGGAGGGACTGCATGAAGAAAGAATACAGCAAGCCAGTACTGACCAAACGTGGGCGTCTGAGCGCAGTGACGGCGCAATTGGCACCCAGTGTTGAACCGCGATCCACATCCTAAGCAAACCACGGCCCTGCAACAAAAGCCCGCTGGCTTCGGTCGGCGGGTTTTGTTCTGACGCGTGGTAGGAACCGGCGATGAGGCTGTTCCTCGTCGCACTCGTTGTTTTGTCTTTGATGGCCGTCGGCTTCTGGCTGGCGGCCCAGTTGTTCCTGCCTCACTGATCGAGCTCCAGCGGCTCATGATCTGGTTGCTCGTGCCACATGACCTGGCGGAAGTCGCGCTTGTCGACCTGCTGGCCGCAGATCGGGCATGGGTGAAATCGATCGTGCCCGTCCTGCGGTTGGTGTGGCTTGCCGGGCTTAGGCGGTCCAAGGTCGGCTATTCTGGTCATGCTCGAACGAACACGATTTCGCGGCAAAAGTTCCGTCAGTTGCTCTTCTCAGTTGGTGAAAGACATCGCACCAAAAGCGATAGTCATCTGGTCGACCGTCGAAATGAGCCTCCAAAGCGCACTGCGCCACGGCGGTCGCCGCTTCCAACCCGTAGAGATCGACCGCAGATTGAGCGGCCTGATCTCGGTACATGCGAGGCGAGGAGGAATTGCAGCGCACCTATTTCGTCTGGCAGGTCGGACTTCATCGAATCGGAATGGAGTTTTTAGACATTCGTTTATCTATTCATGGTTTCTAATACATATGGCATCCAACGCGTTCACCCGGATTTGGTTTGCTTTGAGCCGCCTAAGGCGCGCCACGAACGGTAACGTTGCCGTCATCGTTGCCTTCACCTTGCCGGTCGTGGTTGGCGGCGCCGGCCTCGGTGTGGAGACATCCTTTTGGTATTACAGCAGCCTCAAGCTGCAGGCCGTTGCCGATGCCGCGGCCTATGCCGGTGCGCTCGAGAAAGTCGCGGGTTCCGATAACCCGACCATCATCGCCGCCGCCACGCAGTCCGCGACCTCGAACAATTTTGCCACGCCGGGCACGATCCAGGTCAACACGCCGCCATTGTCCGGCCCGAACACCGCGAAGAAGGCGGTGGAGGTCATCGTCAAGCAGAACCTAGATCGCTACTTCACGGCGATTTTCAACCAGGCGCCCGTTGCCGAACAGGCAAGGGCGGTGGCGCTGATCAATGACGCCTCCAAGGCTTGCGTGCTGGCGCTCAGTCAGTCGGCCTCCCAGGCTGCGCTCTTTTCCGGCAACACCACCGTCAACCTCACCGGCTGTTCGGTCATGTCGGACTCGATTGCCTCGGACGCCATAAAGACGCAGGGCTCGGCGGTGCTCAAGGCCGACTGCCTGATCACGGTCGGCGGCATGGTGCTGAACAATCCGGCGACCACGGTCTGCAAGTCCAACATCACCCAAGCCTTGCCGGCAGCCGATCCTTTCTCCGGCTTGGCGACGCCGACAGCCGGCAACCCTTGCAAGAATGTCAACGGCAACAAGACGTCGCAAACACTCCAGCCTGGCACCTACTGTAGCGGCATGAGCCTCAGCGGCAACGTCACCCTGCAGCCCGGCGTCTACGTCGTGCAGGGCGGTATGAAGGTCAACGCCAACGCGGTCGTCGCCGGCAGCGGGGTAACCATCTTCATGGCCGGCAGCAACACCGTCAGCATGAACGGCAACGCCAAGGTGACGCTGAGCGCGCCTACCTCCGGAGCCTATTCCGGCGTGCTGTTCTACGGCGACAGGACCGGGACTGCGGCACAGAGCACCTTCAACGGCACAGCGGACTCGCTTTTGACCGGCGCCATCTATTTTCCCAGGCAGCAGGTCAACTACCTTGGCAACTTCTCCGGGAACGGCGGCTGCACTCAGGTCGTCGCCGACACCATCCAGTGGTCCGGCAGTACGACGATCAAGCAGGACTGCACCAGCCTCGGGATGAAGAACATTCCGGCGACGCAATCCGTTCAGCTCGTCGAGTAGCGGGATGGGTGGGCGGACCTTGCGCATTGTCCTGGACAAATCCGGGATAGCTGCCGTCGAGTTTTCCATGTTGCTGCCCATCCTGTGCCTCGTCTGCCTCGGCATCGCCGACGGCTGGTCCTACGTAACGAGTTACCTGCAGATGCGCGCGGGCGTCAAAACCGCGGCCAATCTCGTAATGGCCGGCGCGTCCAATGACACCGGAACGCAGGCGGTCGCGCTTTCGAGCTGGAACGACAAGCCCGAGGACGCCGCGGTCGTACTGGTCCGCTCCTATTTGTGCGGCGCCACGGTCGTGGATGCGACCACCATTTGCGGCGGAACGAAGCTGCCGACCGTCTTCGTCCAGATAACGGCGACGGGCACCTGGGTGCCCCCGTTTAACTTCGGTGTCTTCCCGGACCCGCGCGCGATCAGTCATCAGCAGGTGATCCGTGTCCGCTGAAAGGATCGGATCCAGGTGGCGCCGTGACTGCTCCGGCGCAGCCGGGCTGGAATTCGCCTTGATCGCGCCTTTCCTGGTGATGCTTTTGTTCGGAATCTTCGCCTTCGGCTGGGCCATGAATGCCGTGTCGACCGTCCGCTATACACTGGAAACCTCTTCCCGGGCGCTGCAGCTGAACAACACGCTTTCGCAGAGCGACATCCAGGCCATCGCCACGCAGAAATTGGTGAACCTGGGTCTGCAGAACGTCATTGTGACGATCGCGACCGACCCTGCCAGCGGCGGTTTCAAGATGGCGCATCTGACCGCCAGCTATGCCTTCGTCATCGCTTTCCCGTATTTCGACCAGTATCCGATAAATTACGCCACGACCGTCACGGTGCCTCTGGTTGCTAGCTAGGCGTACGACCGGCTTTCGTTGAGTTGGCGGCCCTGTATTCAGCTTCCCAAGGCAATGCGTCGAAGTCGGGCTTGTGCCCCGCTTCACGGTAGGCGGCCTGAGTGAGGAAACCTGCTTTGTCCCGCTCCACAACGCAAACAAATGGCGGAGTGCCCGGGCACCTATAAACGCCTACAGCTTTTTCCATGCAACAGGTGTGCTACGGGTGCTCGGAGATGTCGTCCTTCATTACGATGACAGAACAAGAGCGAGGACAGCAGCGGCCCGGCATCACTGAAAGGGTGCGGGTTGGTAAAATTCGTACAACTCTTTTCATTGCGGAGAGAGTTTCGGCGAGCTTATTAATGTGTCGTTTGCCATTGCCTTTTCTGGGAGGCTGCGATGGTTGCAACGCCCATAGATATCGCTCGAGCGGCCACTACGGCCACCTTGCTGATGCGCCAGAAGTCCATGGCGGAACCCGCCACATTTCGCCGGGACATGGATCGATCGCGCAGGGCCATCCGAGCCTCACGCGAGCTTCTGAAGCGCCTTGGTCAACGTCGTCGCGACGTGGCGCTAGGCTGGGAAGATGCCGACCCGTCTACTGTTGCCGTCTCCGCCTTTCAAGCCGACGTTCTCCGATGTGCATTCCGAGCCCTAGTAGGGGAAACGGGTACGCCTGAGTGTCAATGGCGCGATTTAGCCAAGGCCCTGGTGCGCGATTTCACTGGGTGCGAGCTGATCGAAACTGGCTTGGTGGATTGGATCGTCAGCAAGTAGCCGCTGCCCGCCAGCGGCCCAGCAGCGGTCTGCGGGGACTTTGCAGCGGACGCGCTGGGCCTGACCGGTGGGGCGGTGTGGTATCCGCCGGCTGGCGAACATATGCGCCTCCTGCCAACGCCAGCGAAACATCCAAACGAACGAGGCGATCGATCTAACCGCGATCTCGCCATCCAAGGCCGACACATAGGCCGATAGCAAAGGCCTATAATCGCTGAGAGAACGAAAATGGCCGACGCCATGGTTGGGGAACCCGGGTGGGTAGGCGCCGGCCACAAGCGGAACAAGCCCGCCGCGCCACACACATGGCTGATTTGTCATCACGTGGTTATGGTGTTCGCGCAGGGCTGCACCAGCGGAACTTAGTAAACGCCGCTTGGTAAGCGATCCTCGACGCGATCGTTCATCGCCACGACGACTTGGGAAACTTGACGGCTGCAGCCTTCTGCCATGTCAAGCTCAAGTCGTTAACAGCGGCCGCCCGGTCATGAGCAGGCATGCGCCCATCCTAGCATATCGCGCTGCCGGTATCGCAAGGCGCCGGCAGCAAGGGGAGGCGACCAGAGCCGATGTGAAGGGACTAGGCAGCTAATATTCGCTTGCGCTAATTTAAAAGTGCCGTAACGTCATGCTCAGCCTTTTGCGGAGGCGCAACGGTGGGGAAGTATGATGAGAGTTGCTGCGTTTTGTGCGGCGATCGTGATCGCTGGGACTGGTGTCGCTGTTGCCAAGGAGAAGAAGGTGGTGGTGAATGACGCCACGGACCTTTGCTCTACGAAGCAGTCGGCCAAGAAGCAGGTGTTCGAGCTGGACTGCAGGCCGACCGGAACCGCCAAATTGCCGGCCGATGGAACGCCGGAAAAGCCGCGCCTCGGATACGACACCGATCCGTGGCTGGTTAAAGGCCTTTAGAGACTAGCCGCTGGCAATACAGCGCGGCTAAGGGGAATGTGCGCTGGCGGTGAAGCCTTCTTTGTTCTCTCATCGGTGGAACATTGTCGCCTGGAAACGCTTCGGACGGTGCACTGCCCCATCAGTGCAACGTTCCCTTCCTTGTTTGCACTGGCCGGCTGCCGAAAGGTGGCCGGCTTTTTTGTATATAACCGCGACCTGATGTTTGGGATTGTTGATGGACAGCCGCGAGTGGCCGCTGCTGGCCTAGCGTCTAGGATTGGAATATGTAGAGGCGAGATCACCAAGGCAGGGATGACCAGACTAAACAGCGGTTTCGTCCGTTAGCCGCGACGCCGGCGATAATTGAATTCAGAAGGGCGTCGGCCCGGCTGCACAGCTGGGCCAAGGCTGGAAAGAGTTCCGCTCCCGCCCAGCACGATACGCATCGCACCTGGGCGCAAGCGGTACCAATGGCTCGCCTATTCCGCCGCGCCTTTTCGGCAGGAAACCCTCGGCCTCATCACAATGGAGGGCGACATTCGCAGCGCCCTATGGAACCATCCAGAGTGACATAGGCTGTTTCATGGAACTTCCTGATGACATCAGGAGGCCTGTTAAGCATGCCAGTTGTTCGCGCTCGTAGCTCAGATGCAGGTTGGAGCTCTGCCTAGTGCGCCAGTATCGGAAGCGAGAACTAGGAACCGGGAGTGCTGCGGATAGATTGCCGCAGTCGAGCTTTTATCAGAGCATGGCAAGGGCTGCCTTTCTCTCCACGTTGGCGGTCGTCCTGTTGCTCGCGCTATTGCCAGACCACTTGCTGCACGCGTTGGCCTTTACGTCTCATCACGACAAGCTCAACCACGCCGCCGCGTTCGCCACCTTGTCGGCTTTGGGTAGCCTCGGCTGGCCCCAACAGGTGGTCCGGCTGGCGGTTCTACTTGCTTTTACGGGCGCAGCGATCGAAATCCTTCAAAGCGTCACAGGGCGTGACATGAGTGTCTTCGACTGGTTTGCCGACTGCGCCGGAATGGCATACGGGCTGAGAACCATGAGCTGGGTGAACGAGATTCTGGGCGAACCGGTTATTTGATCGCCACAGCTCCGCCTTACCGCCGCCGTCTTGGCCCACTTGCCAGCCTCACGCCCGCGGCCGCCTTCGAACCCTCGCTATTTTTAATTTCCGACGCAAAGGCCGATGGGTTTCAGGGCCGCTCACCATTTAGACTTAGGTCCGATTCTTTCCCGCAAATGGCCGAATCCGGAAACATTTCTCCTTCTACTTTGTTGCAGTGGCCGTGCCGCTGAGGAGAACATGCACAGTGCCTCTATCAAATGAACTGCGCGACGTACCTTTAGAATTCCAATGCCCCTCCTGTTCACGCCCTATGGTGAGAAGGGGATCCTGGCTGAAAACGATTGCCGGTTTCAAATGCGATAGTTGCAGGTCCAGAGTGCGGATCGGCTACGAAGAGAAGCTGGCCATATTCGACCGGCACCTTAAGCGAGGCGCGCCGGATCTGGGCCGACGACCAATGGAGTGCGATCCCGGCAACGGTTCCTGAGAGTGTGTCGGCAATTCAAGCTCCAACTGCTTGCGGTCTGCCGCAAGTCCAAGCTTTCATCTGGTCGCAGGGTCAGGCGGCTCTTTCGTCCGTACGGAACCGATGATCGCGAGAGGTTTCGATGCGATCGGAGCACCGAGCAGGTCTACACGTTTTTCGTAGCGACCACCAATCTCTAGCTGACCACTTCAACGCTTTGACGAGGTGCGAGCAACTTGATTTTCAATAGTCTTTTTCGGGCCAAGATGCGCGCCGCCTCTGCGATGCGGCCTCCGTAAGCATCGGCGACGAATGATAGCGTCGACAGGTCAATAATGAGGTCGTCGATCGCGCCCGCCAAGACACTGGACCCGCGCCCAAATTGATGCACCAGCGCCCGCACTTCCTTAAGTGCCGTCGAGGCTTCACCCGCATCCAGCAGCGCCTCGATGTCATCGAAAATCTGCATCCCGACCCTCCCGCTTGAAAACGATGGCAATTTCGCGTGAAAAGAAAGCGCCTGCCAAGGTGCTCGCGCACGAAGGCGGCTATTCAGACAACAAGAAAGCCCTGGTGGACCCACGATGAAGGGCGTCCATGGAGGGCGTTCAGCGAGACGCAACCGAGATCCGGCGCGACATTAAACGACAGCGATGCTTGAGCCGCGCTCTCTTACGAGCAATCCGAGCAGCGCCCAGCCGCCAGCCGATCGAAGATGTACGCCAAGACCGACAAGCTGGTGCAGCGTTTTGCCAAGGCTGAAGACGCGGTGAATCGCTCAGCGAAGACATGACCGGGGTGAAGCGGCCACTGCCGAGGTGACCCGGTGGAAGTTGATGGGCCTCGGCGCATTCGGCTCACTGCATCGCAGCGGCGGCGCTCGCGTCGCTAGTTACGCCCTATTGGTCCTATCTGGCGCGTGCTGCGTGGCGGATCACGAGTTCTATCCGTGCTGCTAAGTCAGCAGAATTCCACACCACCTCCGGATAGGCCGTCTAGATCCGGTAACCGCACATTCTTGAGCACATTGTACGATTGTTACGCAAAGCAGCGGCCGCATCGACTCTCATCATCTTGGAACTACATTGCCACAATGGCACAGCTCTTTGAATCCGCCCCAGTGAGCGCTTCATTTCAGATGATCGTGGACCACTATGAGACAGCGGTTTCACTCCAGGAGCGCATTGTGACTCACGCTCGACAAGTCGGCTTGTCAACGAAAAGCGATGACGAATTCCTGGAGTATCTGAATGCCGTCTTAGCGCGGGCGCGCCAAAGCTTGGCTCGCGCTGATCAACGCAGTTGTTAATAAATGGGACATCCGCGGCCCGCAGGCATACAGTGTGCTATCGACGGCAACTCTAAGGGCGTCCGTCGGCTGTGAGCGATCAACATGCTTCCGCCCCAATAGGGAGAGGGAGCTATGACAGACTCCAGTTCACGAACTCACACTGCCGCGCAATGCGACACCCGCCAAAATTCCATCTATCGCAATTCGCTGCTGCTTCGAATGTGCTCGGCAGATTTGGCCTTGCTGCAACCTCATTTGGAAAGCGTCTCCCTTGGACTGAAGACGCATCTCGAAGTGGCGGGGTCTCCAATCAGAACCGTGTACTTCTTCGAGAGCGGTCTCGGGTCAGTGGTGGGCGAACTGCGGCCTGGTATTGAAGCTGAGATCGGAATCATAGGTTGTGAGGGTATGACCGGCTCAGCGCTTATCATGGGCGATGACCGGTCAACGCACGATTGTTACGTCCAATTAGAGGCCCGAGCCTTTGTTATCGACGCGGGCCTCTTCACCAAGGCGCTTTTGACAAGCCCAACCCTGCGAAGTTTTCTGCTCCGCTACGTTCACTACTTTCACCTCCAGGCAAGCTTCACCGCGCTCAGCAATGCCCGGATGAACATCGTCGACAGGCTCTCAAGATGGCTGGTGATGTGCGATGATCGCGTCGACGGGAACAGCTTTGCGATTACGCACGAGTTCTTGTCAGTTATGCTCGGTGTCAGGCGGCCCGGCGTCACCATAGCGCTGCAAACCTTGGAGGGCCAAGGTCTGATACGCTCAATGCGAGGAGAGGTAGTCATTCTTGACCGAGCGCGTCTGATTGCGCTGGCTGATGGGTCATATGGCAGGGCTGAAGCCGAATACGCTCGGCTAGTCGGCAAACTGCATTGACCCCAGACGCCGCGCCCGTGGCACTATCCTGAGTGCCCCTGCAACGGAGCCCGCCGGCTGAGCCACGGTGTTTTTGCGTCAGGCGGGAACATTCCCGCTCTGAGGCTGTTTGGCCACAGCTGGCTCGTTCTTCAGCGGTCCGTGCCGGTGACCAAGATGTCCTCTCCACTCGTCATGGTCGGCCCGCGCAGCCTCCGAAGCAGGCGCGGGCCATCCCTGCAGCGTCGCCAGACGTCAGCGGGCTTTTTATCATTCGCCGTTTATCATGGAAGATTTGCAAGTTCGCGCCTGCGACGTTGCGCCATTGGATCAACACGTCCATGGGACGATCATCAGGCCTCCGCTCGAAAAGCCGGGTATAGAACTCCTCCGCTTTGTCCATCCTTGGCGAGCACGGCGTAAATTCCTTGGATTTGCATTCATAAATTGATTCCACCCATAATGAGCAAAGGGCGGGTCCCGTTCCAAAATGGGGTGTTTGCGGCAACCTGCTTTGTACGTTTCCGGCTCTTGCCTTTTTCGGAAAGTGACCCACAGAATAGCTGGTGAGGTTCTATCTCTCTGGGAGGATGGGATGGACGTTCAAGCACCTGTTCGGCCTGTGCAGCAAACGGCCAAGGAGCTGGTCCGCGAGGTCCTGTTGGGTTCTCAACCGGGCAATATAATTTCCCTGAAGGCGACCATTGCAGCGGTGCGCGAGCGCGGCCATGATCTTCGTGAGACTGACTGCCAGTTGGTCGGAATGATCGTCAATTCAGCCTCCGTTTGGGGACTGTTCATCGCCTTTGACGTTCGAGAGGCTTGATGCCCCACCGCTGGTTCAACCCTCCGGTTTATGTGAAGACTGAGCGCCCGGGGCTTCGCCTTGGTGTCAACCGAGTTGATGCCGCCGCGGAGGAGCTTCTAAAGTGGTCCAATCGTGGCCCCAAGTGGCGGCTGGCGGCTGAGGCTTGCCTATCTGCGATGGATGGCAAAATGCCGGGTAACGACTTCCGGCTGCTGTTCGAAGCCGCAGCCGATGAAGAGGAGATGCTACTGCCGGATTAACAACGCTATACGGACGGGACCATGCGCGTCTGTTCGCGTTGGCGGTCGGCGAATTAACTTGAATAATCTGACGCAAACGGCTGTGGCCATTGCTCTGTTTTGACCTTTTGTGTTACCTATTGTGCTTCGTTCCCGAGCTTCCTTTTCGATCCCTTGAAGAATACCGGAAAGAACGGGTTCGCGATGTCCGACACCAGAACAATAAGCGAATCGGAACGACCCCGGCGAAAATCAATTGCTTGTCGATTGAACTGAAATCCGATCGACCTTACAGCCTCGTTCACGCGGGTTCGGGTATCCTCCCTCACGTCGCCTGTACGCTCGAATTTCTGCTTTTGGGATCCGCTGGGGCCAGCTCAAAGACCGACGAGGCGCTTAGCCGACTGGCGGCTCATCACGAGAGCGGTCCGGCAGCTTTAGGAGTAGTAGATTTGCAATATGGGTGCCAACTATTCGTCCCAATTGGGACAGGCTGCGGCCGGCAAGCTGCGCCTAGGTCTCACAAAAGGCTCAGGCGTTGGCATCGGAAAAGAGGCGGCTGCTAATTCTGAATGACCGATATGAGGCGCATGCGGTCCGGCAGTATATGGAACGAGAGCAGAAGGTCTGCTTCTGGTGCAAACCAGCGGAAAGGTGCCATTCCGCTGGTGGCGCGATCTTGGCCGCAACGACGTTGGTTGCCGCTGCCTGAAAGCAGACACGGTGGTACCGCGTTGGCAGCTTTGGCGCCTCAAAGCGATATTGAGGCTCAGGACGGTTTTAATCTCACCTCGACCAATCAGCTTGGAAAAGCGGCGATAGTCCGGATGCTCGTACCGCCAGCGGCCGGCGGAGATCGCAGGATGCACGCCAGCTTCCTGCGCCGCCTCCAACACCTCCTCCGTGCTGTTGTCCTTGTCGGTGCAAACGAGCCAGCCTCCGCTTCTATGGTTTCCGAACGAACTAAAATGATCTTGAGAAAACCATTATCAAATGCGCGTCCCGAAATGGGGGCGAAGGCGATGCGAGCGCATCGGAGCGGAAGTTCTATGCCGGCGACCCTCCGCGGAAGTCGGTGCGAAACTCCTGCCACAGCCCGCAACCGGAACATCACATGTGCTGGTGCATTGCTAGTGAACGCCAATTCGACTGGGGCGCAAAATGCATCGCGCGATCACAAATGCATGGGCAATGGTGCGAGAAGCCGTCGTTGGGTTCGTCAACGACAATGCTCTCAGCCATGGCGCAGCAATCGCTTTTTATGCCACAACATCGTTGGCGCCAATTCTGCTCATCGTGGTTGCAATTGCGGGTCTCGCATTCGGTCACGAGGCAGCGCAAGCGGCATTGTCCGCCCAAATCACAGGGATGATGGGTACAGAAAGCGCAAATATCCTGCAAACCGCACTGAAGAGCGCATCCGAAAAGCCATCCGGCGGCACTTGGCCGGCGGTGATTGGCATCATCACCTTGCTTGTGAGCGCTTCCGGGGTCTTCGGCGAAATACAGCAGTCTTTGAACATGATATGGAAGGTCGAAGCGCAGGGAAGTTCGTTGTCGCGCCTGGTGCGCGCACGTGCGGTAAGTCTGGGACTGGTCACCGCACTTGGCTTCATGTTGCTCGTCTCTCTAGTCGCGAGCGCGGCGATTTCGGCCCTAGGCAACCTCATCAACGCACAGTTGCCGTTCGGGACACTTGTCCTGGGCGTTATCAACGCGGTCGTTTCTTTTGTCCTCCTCGCAGCTATTTTCGCTGCCATCTTCAAGATCTTGCCTGATCGAACCCTGGAATGGCGGGATGTCTGGATTGGCGCTGTTGTGACTGCTGCCCTGTTCACGCTCGGGAAATCGCTTATCGGTTGGTATATAGGCTCCAGCGCGGTCGCGGCCTCATATGGGGCCGCCGGTGGGCTGCTCGTCATCCTGTTGTGGGCTTACTACTCGGCGGAAATTTTTCTTTTTGGTGCGGAAATCACTCGCGCCTATTCCATTCGACACGGCAGCAGGTCCGATCAGGAAGCTGTGCTTCACAATGGTTGACCTGCAAGAGATGCCACTATCGCCGGCTGATCCCCGGTCCTGATCGCGTACTCTGATCAGGTCTAGGCTCGCCGGGATCGAGGTGGTTGGGGTCTTCGCCCGGCGAGCTGTCCACCTGCACGGAAAGTACTGGCCGTGGGTTTGCCCATCAGCCGTGACTTATGCAATATCGGTGCGGTTAAGCCCACAAGCATGCCCAACTGCACCGGCCATTTCCTACGGCTGCGTATGGTCTTCGCGCTCGGCAATTTTTTCCAAGAGCTTCCGTGAAGCCTCTAGGACACGGCGCGTCTCTTGGATGGTCGATTGTAGGGATTCAAGTTCTCTCTCCGCCCATCGCTGGCTACGGCGGGCGCCTTCGACGAACTGGTGGTCAGATTCCCATTTGTCTTTCATGCCTCTCAACGAGCGAGCCGGGGAACTCGTTCTAGTATACTCAAGGCCGATTGCCCGCTGGCTCACGCTGGCGGGCTTTTTTGCGTCAGTCGGGAACATCCTCACCCTGAGGCTGTTCGGTCACACCCGGCTCGTTCTTAAGCGGTCCTGCCGGTGACCAAGATCGCCCCTCACTCATCATGGTCGGCCCGCGCTCGGAAGCAAGCGCGGGCCATCCCTGAACAAGTCCGGGGCAACCGGCCAGGCAATTGCAGCATCGATGGTGGCCGCCGGCCGCCTTGACCGAACTTGCGGGCCAATTCCTCCTAGATTGACGACGAAATATCGGTAGCAATTTCTACAATTTTCAATTTGGCTGGAAACCCTTTCTACCCGCAAGCGTTGAATTAGCACGGCTGCATTCAAGCAGTTGCATTCGGAGGAATTTTGATGAATTCGAAAATGCTCATTCTCGGCGCGACATTTGCCCTTATGACCGGATCGGCCTTTGCCGGCAGTTCCACTGGCACGTCTGCGCTCGACGATCCTGCAAAAATGTCTCCTTTCTTCACGGACAGCAGCATGAAGACCATGAAGTCTGAGGCTGAAGCGAAAACCGCTTGGTCGGCTATGTCTCAGGAGGATAAGGACGCTGTGATGAAGGACTGCGCTGACGCAGATATTGCGAAGGCCCATGAGAACTTCTGCAAAGCTGCGATGATGATGGGCAAATAGGCCCAGCACCTAGCTTAATATAATACGCGCCCGCTGGCCCGGCCGGCGGGCGTTTTCGTTTGCCCTCGGAACCTGGTCAATTCGCACAGTTGCTCCCCTGCGATGGCGCGGGCCGCCTCGAATCTGAAATTCTGTCAATCGCCCGACGCGGCTGCTGCCCTCCCTGCCGCGAGCCGGAATGCATAACGATTGCGGATGTGGCTGTTAAAATAGACGCCCTTGGCAAAGGCAGCTTTGAACGC
>NZ_JAMYPB010000060.1:0-31545 GCF_040320135.1 Mesorhizobium sp. M0772
GCCAAAATCTCCATGCCTTGCGATATCGCTGGCGCGAACCACCACGAAAGCGCAAGTTTCAGTCCATGCCAAAGCTATCTTAGCGCCTATGCCCTCGTGGGGGAGATGCCCGGCAGGGCAGAGGGGGGCGCGAAGGAACGCCAACCTTCCGGCTCAACAACCCAATCCCACAAGGATCCTCCGATGAGCAAAAAAACCGCGCAGAAACGGCAGCCACCAAAACTCCCCACAGGCGAAGCCGAGCAGGTGCGCATCCGCCGCGAGATCGGCCATGATTTCGCGCTGAAGGACGATCGCTTCGGCCGCAAGCGGCTGAGCGTCGGCACCGAAGAGGCGCGGCGCGTCTACGAGGTCTCCAATGACGGCTACACCGCGACCGGCGGCATCGTGCGGGTGCGCAATGTCGATCCGCTGGTCGGCATCACCTCACTGACCCGCCAGCAGCGTGAGGCCGGCCAGCGGTTTCGCGACGATTTCGAGCGCGCCTCGCGTGACGGGCTGCGGCCGATGCCGTGGGAAGAGCGCATTGACGGCGGCCGCATCAATGGCGCCATCCCCGACCGCGTGCTCAACGCCGGCCGCGCCCACACCCATGCCATCGCCGCCATGGCCCACTGGGAAGTGGCGGAGGTGGTTCGCAAAATCTGCCTCGAAGGCCAGTCGGTGAAGGCGCTCGCCGAACGCACCGGCGAGGGACGAGATGTGGTGGTGAAGCTGTTGAAGGTCGGGCTCGACCTTTTGGCCGTTGATTACGGGATGATGATGCGGAAGCCGCGATAAGGCCGGCAGCCGCGTAGTGAAGCGGCCGGCCGGCAGATGCCGGCCGAACCGGTTTCACCTTATCGGATCACCGTTCGCAAACGCGAATTTCCTCGACGATCCTGTGATGATGGCGCCAATGCTTGACCAACTCTATGCGGCAATGGCGATGGTGCCTGTGATACCTGTGGTACCTGAAGCCGTTATCGTAGGCATTATACTGGTAGTAAGGGCGAGGAGCGTAGCGATCGTAATAGTCGCCATAGCTGTCATTGTAGTCATCGTCATAGTAGCCGTTGCCGATGCCGATCACGACGCGCCCGCCGGCATTCGCCGGAGCGATCATCGCCGCCGCCGCAGTGATAGCGATAGCCGAAGCAAGCAGGAGCTTTCTCATAGCTGCCTCCTATTCAAGGTTGCGCTAATATAACTCGCTGGACACGACCTCGTTCCATAATTTTGCAAGATGCGAACGACCCCTGCGCCGTGCATTGCGAGGAAAGTCAGCGTCACCTCCTGTCAGCATCGTCCCCCGATTTTTGAACCCTTCGCCGCCCCAGCCATTAATCCGGCATGAATCAGCAAGGGAAGGACGAGACCATGCATGTCATTCTTGGAGGTACCGGCCATGTCGGCTCGGCGGCGGCAATGGCGCTGTTGCGGCAGGGCGAGGATGTCACGGTGGTGACGCGCGACGAGTCGAAGGCCGCATGGTTGGTTGAACAGGGCGCGGAGGCCGCGGTTGCCGATGTGCTCGATGTCGAGGCGCTGCGTGAAGTCTTGCGGCGCGGCAAGCGGGCGTTTCTGCTCAACCCGCCGGCCGATCCATCGACCGACACCGACGCCGAGGAGCGCAAGACGGTTGGCGCCATTGCGACGGCACTGGAGGGGTCCGGCCTCGAAAAAGTGGTAGCGGAATCGACCTATGGCGCGCAGGCCGGCGAGGGTGTCGGCGATCTCACCGTCCTTTACGGCCTCGAGCAGAAGCTGAAGGCCCAGGCCATTCCGGCAAGCATCAACCGCGCCGCCTATTACATGAGCAACTGGGATCAGGCCCTGGAGACGGCGCGGCGCGACGGCGTCATCACCTCCTTCTTCCCGGCGGATTTCGAGCTGCCGATGGTGGCGCCGCAGGATCTCGGCGAGGCTGCGGCGAGACGTCTGCTGGAGCCGGCGGACAAGACCGGCACGCACTATATCGAGGGCCCTCGGCGCTACTCAGCCGCCGATGTCGCCGCAGCCTTCAGTGCGGCGTTGCGCAAAAACGTGCGCGTGGTCACGGTGCCGCGCGAGCGCTGGACAGAAACCTACGAAAAACTCGGCTTCTCCAAAGCGGCGGCCGAGTCCTACACCCGCATGACCGGGGCCACGCTGGACAAGCCGGCGGAGCCGGAAAACCCGGAGCGCGGCACGACCAGCCTGGAAAGCTATATTGCTGCGCTCGTCGAGGGCCGGCCGGAAGACCTGTTGAAGGGTGCCGCGTGAGGAGTAGCTATTGTAAAACAGGCGCTTAGAGAGGTTCTGTGAATCAGACTTGAAACTTGGCGAGGCTCTGACGAGCCATACTTTTCAGGCGCCGCGCCGCCCCTCATCTGGCTGCCGCCACGGCGGCGCTCCCTTTGCAATGTTGGCGATTGGCGAAAGCATCGAAGACAGCATATTTCTCCCCGTCACTATACGGGGAGTTGAGGAATGGTCCGCAAAGCGGACGAAAAGCCAACTGCTTGGCTTTTCGAATGACGAACGCCCGGCAGGGAAATGAGGGGCGGCGCGAACCGGCCGCCATCAAGCGCCTTTCTTGATCGTCCTCAACGGCTCTTCTTCCGCCGCCCCCTCCCACCCGAACACACTGCGCCCTCCCAGCAGATGCGACTGATCGAACTCGCCGGCGACGATTTCCTTCAGGCTCGGCCCGGTGACGTAGCGCTCCAGCCGACGCGACTCGCCATCCAGCCGCTTCAGCGCGCCGAGCTCTTCCTCGCGGCCGAGCTTGGCCTTGCCGACGGCCGATTTCAGCACCGCGATCGTCTCGTCATAGACTTTCAGCGGCACCGGGAAGGGGTGCCGGTCCTTGCCGCCATGGGCAAGCGAAAAGCGCGCCGGATCGGAGAAGCGGCAAGGCGCGCCATGCACCACTTCCGCCACCATGGCCAGCGCCCTCACTGTGCGCGCGCCGACGCCGGGCACCAGCAGCAGTTCGGGAAAATCGGCCGGCCCGCTTTCTATTGCCGCGGAAATGTTGCCGTGCAGCCGGTGCATGACGATGTCGCTCTCGCGCACGTCATGATGCGCCGGCATCACCAGATTGGGCAGCATCGGCTGCGCCGGGGGCTTCGCAGGCTCCGCTTTCGGCGGCGGCTCCAGCAGGGCAAGCTCGTCAAGGATCCGCTCCGGGCTCATGGTCTTCAACAAATCGAGCTGTCCGGTCCGCGACGGCTCGGCGCGATGGTCGGTGAGGTTGACGATCTCGCCCTGCCGCTCGCCCTCGATCGCCGCATGCGGCTGGTCGACGAAGCTTGTCAGTCCTTCCGACAGCCAGTGATAGCGCCGCGCCTGGCGGCTGTCGCCGTTCATGCCTTGCTGCACCACCACCCAGCGGCTGTCGTCGGTGACGATGAAGCCGTGCAGATAGAGGTCGAAACCGTCCTGCACGGCCGCACTGTCCACCTTGGCGACTAGGCGGCTGGCGGTGGCAAGCGCCGCACCATCGATGCCGACGCGCTCGCCGATCGCGGTCAGCTCCTGCGGCGTCTTGCGCGAATGCGCGCCGCGCCCGCCGCAGACATGGATGCCGAGCTCCCGCGACATCGGGTTCAGCCCGCGCTTCAGCGCGCCGACGACCGAAGTGGTGATGCCTGAGGAGTGCCAGTCCATGCCCATGACGGCGCCGAAGGACTGGAACCAGAACGGATGCGCCAGCCGCCGCAACAGCTCGTCGCGGCCATAGTGATGGATGATCGCCTCGCACAACACCGCGCCCAGTCGCGTCATACGATCGCCCAGCCATTTCGGAACCCGCCCGCCATGCAGCGGCAAGTCCGCACTGCCGCTTCGCTGCGTCAAGTGAATGCTCCGTGGATGCCGCGCACCGGGGGGGGGCCGGTGATTTAGTGGGCATTTGGGGGGGTTTTTGCACGGGGGGTGGGGGCGGCGACTATCGTCGCCCTACGCTCTTCTTGGTGTCTCGCCGAAAGATGCAGTTACGCCGCCTGTCGCACCTGGCAATAAGGTCGGCTCCCTGCTTGAAGGCGAGACAGGTCTCGAATAGAGCTTATCCAGCCGACGGCAACTATTAAAACCAAAACGATGTCGCAATTCGGGTGGGTAAATCACAGTCAGACCGCCCGCCAAGAGATCGACGGGCAATATCTCTGGTCGCCCAAAACTCAGAAGAATGGGGCACGCAGCGAGTTCTACAAAAATATGCGTCGGGCGACACCTGGTGACCTCGTGTTGTCTTTTTTCGGTCAAGCCGTGCGCTATATTGGTCGGGTAGCGGAGTTTGCATTCACAGCACCGAAACCACCGGAGTTCAAGAACACTGGAGCCAATTGGAACGAGGAAGGTTGGCTTCTCCCGGTGTATTGGGCGCCGCTCCTGCCGACGGTGCGCCCGTCGGACATAATTGGCGAATTGGGTCCGCTTCTGCCTGCCCGACACTCGCCCATCGACCCAAACTCCGGATCAGGCCGTCAAAACGCCTATCTCGCGAGCGTATCGCAAGAGGTGTTTCACACAATTGTCGCGGGTACAGCTTTCGACCGCGAAGCTTTGAGGCGTGGTGGCGCAAACAGTCTCACTTTCGGAGTCGTCAATGAAATTTTAGAGGACGTCGTTGAGCGCCGTATCCGAGACGACCTCCAACTCGAGGACACTGTAAAGACGAGCGTCATTCAAGCTCGTCGCGGCCAAGGTAAATTTCGTTCCAATGTCGAAGCCATGGAGCGCTCGTGCCGACTCACAGGGGTCGCCAATCCCTCGTTGCTGATTGCAAGCCACATCAAGCCTTGGCGCCTATGCGCTTCCGCGCAGGAGCGCTTGGAGGGCATGAACGGGCTGCTCCTCACGCCTGATGCCGACCACCTCTTTGACCGTGGCTTCATCAGTTTTGAAGATAGCGGGCAGGTCCTCATATCCCAGCGCGTCGACAAGACTGATTTGCGGCGGCTCGGATTCGAGCAATTGGTGATGCAGAGTTTCGGCTTTGCCGAAGCCCCCGCCGTCTGGCGCACTAGCACCTTCACCCCGCCGCAGCAGGCTTACCTCGCTCACCATCGAGAGGATGTGTTTGTGGCATAGCTCGCATCAACTGAGCGGTCAGCCGTCAGGTTCCCCCTACCTCGCCGCCCCCTAAAACACCGCCTTCTCCAAGACCGGCTCCAGTGATTCAGCAAATGGCGTCGCCAGGTGGTGCCGGTCGCGGAAGGCGAGTTGGCCGTTGATGAACACGTGGCAGGTTTGGGCGTCGCAGAACTGGCTGGTCAGGTCGACATAGGTGGCGCCGGGCACGCTGCGCACGACGTCGCGCTCGGCCGCGGCGATGTCGTCGTTCGCCGCCGCGTCCCTCGGCGTGTCGCAGACTTCAGGCACCTGCCCGCGCCACAGCGCCCGCGCCACGCATTTGTCGGCATAGCTTCCATTGTAGGGAACGTCCCGGATTACCGCGACCTTGATCCCGGCCCGGCTGAATGCCGCCAGCGTCCAGCGCAGGCCGGCCTTCCACTCCTCGTTCCAATCGGCGTGCTTCAGTTCCTCGGGCGATTCCTTCATAACATTGCCGATCGAGAATTCCGAGATCACCACCATGTGCGGGTGCAACGCGATAATGTCCTTGACCGATTGCTCCCGCCACTGGTCGCATTCGGTGTAGTCGCGCTTCAGCCGCCAGTTCCAGGTCGTCACCCGCGAGGCACGGCAGGACGATTTGAGATAGGTGACGAGGCGATAATTGTTCTTGGCCGCCGCCTCGATCAGCGGCGTCGACCAGTGGTCGGCATGCGAATCGCCGAACAGCGCAATCGAGCGCCCGGCGTCCTTGTTGCCGAACACGCAGGCCTTCGGCGTCACCGTCTCAAAGGAGAGAATACAGCCGGCCGCGCGCGCCGGGGACGGCTGCGCGGCGCTGGCGGCAATGCTGCGCTGCTCAGGGTCCAGATCGTGGACGACAAGCCTGGCATTGGCGTAGGCGGCTGCGACGCCGGTGCCGGTCAGGAGGACGGCCGGCACCAGCGCCCGCGCCGCACTGGCCATCAGCCAGCCATTGCGGCGGATCGGGTTTTCGATGACATGATAGGTGAACCCCGACAGCGCCAGCGTCAGCGCCAAGCAGCCGAGCCGCTGCAGCGGCGAAAGTTCCGGCGTCAGCATCGTGGCATAGACGATCACCGGCCAGTGCCAGAGATAGAGCGAGTAGGAGAGCTTGCCGATCCATTGCAGGGGCGGCAGCGCCAGTGCCTCGATCGGGCTTTTCTTAGCGCTCTCCTGCTGCGCGTGCGCCGCTCCTGCCAGCAGCAACAGCACGGTGCCGGCCACCGGCACTAGGGCGAGGAAACCCGGGAAGGGCGTTTCGTCGCTGAAGGAAAGATAGGCGCTGGCAATCAGCGCCAGGCCGAGCCACGCCAGCGGCGTGGCGAGCCGCGGGCGGTTTTGCCAGACTTGCTGCGGCACCATGCTGGCCAGCCCGCCGGCGGCGAACTCCCAGGCGCGTAGCGGCGAGAAATAGAAGGCCCAGGGCTGCGAGACCGTGGTGAGCCACGCGCAGACGGCGAATGAGACGAGGCCGGCAATGCCGATCACCAGGATCGCGCCGCGCTTGCCGGGGCGCAGCCATGCCGCCAGCACAAGCAGCGCCGGCCAGGCGACATAGAACTGCTCCTCCACCGACAGCGACCAGAAATGGACAAACGGGTTGCTGGCCGCATCGGCGGCGAAATAATCGAACGACCAGCGGATCAGCCACAGATTGATCATGTAGGCCGAGGCGAACATGGCGCCTTTGGAATAGAGCGATTGTTCCTCCGGCGACAGGATGAAGGCGCCGGCCACCAGTGTGGCGAGGATGACGAACAGCGACGCCGGCAACAGCCGCCGAGCGCGCCTGGCATAGAAGCGCCACAGGTTGAGCCGCCCGGTCTCGGTGATTTCGGCAAGCAGGTGTTTTGTGATCAGATAGCCCGAGATGACGAAGAAGATGTCGACGCCGGTGAAGCCGCCGGGCAGGCCGGTGAAGCCGAAATGAAAGGCGATCACGCCTGCCACCGCCAAGGCACGCAGTCTTTCGATATCGGGCCGGAACGATGCTGACACGATTTGCCACCTCGTGCTGGTGCATGACCCCGCCTCGGCGAGTAACGATCGCGCCGGGATCATACGTGCGGCAGCTTTGCGCCCAACGGGACACGTCGCTGCAACCGTTGACAGTCGGACCAAGACTCCGCCCTATGGGTCGATATCGCAATGCAACAAATCTAACGCAGTGCAACATTGGAGGAGGCGACGCCGCTGATCTCCCCCCTTGAGGGGGAGATGGCCGGCAGGCCAGAGGGGGTCGGTTCGACCGGACTCGGCCCAATCCTGCAAGTGAAGGCAGGCGCTCCACGCGCGGCGACCCCCTCTGTCGCCTTCGGCGACATCTCCCCCTCGATGGGGGAGATTAGGTCCCCGCCTCCTTCGCCAAATCTCCGACATCCGGGGTCGGCCCTTGCGTTGCCCCCGTCACACGCATCGGCTATCCAACCGGCAGCCATGCAATTCAAACGGAGCCCTTCATGACCAACACCACCATTCTCAAATTCGGCGCCGTCGAGCATGCCGAGGGCGGCGACTTGCCGGGCTGGATCGTTGTCGCGGGCCGGCCGACCATGCAGACCGCCGTGCAGCACACCACCGCCGACGGCAAGGTGCTGTCGGGCACCTGGCGGGCCTCGCCCGGCACTTATCACGCCACCTACACCGACTATGAGTTCGTGCACATGATCGCCGGCCGCATCATCATCACGCCCGATGGCGGCACGCCGGTCGAGGTCGGTCCGGGCGATGCGTTCGTGGTCGAAGCCGATTTCAAGGGCACCTGGCAGATCATCGAGCCGGTAACCAAGCACTTCGTCGTCAAGCTTGCTTGATCGACGTCGTCAAGCTTGCTTGATCGACGTCGCCAGGGTCGCCTGATCGGCTCGTCGTCAGGCTTGCTTGATCGCGTCGTCGGCAGTTCCTGATCGGTGCCGATACACATCGGCCGGCGCGGTTCATCGCCAGCGTCCCCCTCGCCCAGCAGGGGGAGGGGGACGTAGCGAAGCGAATATCGGTTAAGAGGGCGTCACCTCGTTCGCTTCGAACCGATGCGGATCGAAAAGCTGAGACGATGGCGTTCTGCGGAGCCTGGTCGAGATAACGCAGGCCAGGACTGCTGCCGGGTCGCCGGCGCGTCAGCCAAGAGCGAGCGGCGCACTTCGAGAGTGCATGCCGCCCGTCCGGCGCCGGGCCGTCAATGCTGTTGTTACGAAACCCCCCAGCCCCGTCTCAACCGCCACGGCCATGGCGTGACCCATGGCTTGCTATACGCATGCAGCACCGCGGTCTGTCAACGCCGCCCGCAATGGCCGCGGGGGGTCGCCTTTGCACCTCCCGGCCAGCTTCCAACCGGCCGCGCGGACGCCATTCGCCGCTACAAAATGCGCTTGAAATGGCGGCTTTCCGGGTGTTCCGGCCGCTCCGGAGCGGCCCTTTGGCGCGACAGAGGTCGCGATCTTGGCGATTGGATGAATTTGTCTTTCGCGGCTGAAACGTTTCAGGAGCCGGTTTGTAAACCTGACTTTTTTTGGGTGTATTTCCCTCACGTCAGTTTTGCACTCCAGCCGGCTCGATCGACCCGCCGGAGGGCAAGCCTCAGGGGCCGGCGTCGGCGCTCTGAGTCTCTCGGACCGACGGGCGCCGGACCATGCCGCTGACGACATAGGCCGCCGCGCCCAGCGCCGTGATCCAGAAGCTCGTCGGCCAGTCGGTCAGGAAGGCGAGCGTCAGGCTGATCCAGGCGATGATCACGGCAAGCGCGATGGACGTCAGCACGCCGGCTCCGACGCCGCTGGTAAGCCTGAGCGCGGTGGCTGCAGGCGCCACCATCAGCGCGAAGACGAGCAGCACGCCGACGATCTGCACCGCCTCGGACGTGGCGACGGCGACCAGCACCATGAACAGGGTCGAGACAAGAGTGAGCGGCACGCCGCGCGCTTCGGCGAGTTCCGGCTGCAGGCTGGCGAACAGCAGTGGCCGCGCGATCAGCAAAAGCGCGACAAGGATCGCCACCGCCAGCACCGCAAGCACGATAACGGTGCGCAGGCTGATGCCCAGCACATTGCCGAACAGCACGTTGGTCGCCTGCGAGGCGAAGGCGGTGTAGAAATGCAGAAACAGCAAGCCCAGGCCGAGCGAAAGCGTCAAAACGATGCCGATGGCGACGTCGCGATGCGCGCGTTCGCCGAGCAGGCCGATGCCGATGCCGGCGGCGACGGTGAACACGGTGAGGCCGAGAAACGGCGACAGCCCGATCAGGCCGGCGCCGGTGGCCCCGGGAAAGCCGACATGGGAGAGCGCATGGCCGGCGAAGGTCTGGCCCCGGAGCACGAGGAAATAGCCGACCGCGCCCGAAACGATGCCGACAATGGTGCAGGCATAGAAGGCGTTGCGCATGAATTCATAGTCAAAGATCGTGGACATGCGCCCCGCTCTCCAGTTCGACATCGTCGGCCATGACGAAGATGCGGCCGGCAACCCGCACCACATTGATATGCGTGCCATAGAGTTTCGACAGCACCGGACCGCTGATGACCTCGTCGACGGAACCGATCGCCGCCTTGCGGTTGCCGAGATAGAGCACGCGGTCGACGGCGCGCAGCAGCGGGTTGATCTCGTGCGAGCAGAACAGCACGGCAATGCCGAGCCGCTCGCCGATGTCGTGCACCAGGTCGATGATCGCGCGCTGATGGCCCGCATCGAGGCTGATCAGCGGCTCGTCGAGCAAAAGCAGTTGCGGATTGCCGATCAAGGATTGCGCAATCAGGATGCGCTGGCGCTCGCCACCGGAAAGCTCGCCCAAGGGACGGCGCGCGAGGCTGCCGGCGCCCACCTCTTCAAGTGCCTTCCACGCCGCCTCCTTCTCGGCAGCCGATGCGACGGGCCAGCCCCAGCGATGCCCGCCGGCGGCACTCAGCACGAAGTCGAGGCCGCTGACGCCGACATCGCCAAGCGCGCGCCGCGCCTGCGGCATATAGCCGATGTCGGCGTTGCCGCGCGTCGGCGATTTGCCAAGCACCGAAATGGCGCCGCCGGCCGGTTTGATCAGGCCGAGAATGGCGCGCAGCATCGTCGTCTTGCCGGCGCCATTGGCGCCGAGCAGGCCGACAAAGGCGCCTTGCGGTAGAGAAAAGGAGACGTCGGATAAAACCCGGCGTCCCCCATAGGTCAGCGTGACCTTGTCGAATTCGATTGCGTTCATTTAGTCACATTCATTCGCAGTCACGTTCATTGTGTGCGGGCGGCGAGCGCCTTCTGGACCGCGTCGATCTGGCCGCGGAACCAGGTCTGGATCGTCTGGCCCGCCGGTTCCGTCTCGGTGACGCCGATGACAGTGACCTTATTCTGCCTGGCGATGTCGAGCAGCCTTGTCGTTGCCTCGTCGGTCACCTGCGAATTGTAGAACAGGATCTTGGCCGAGCCGTCCTTCAGGCTGTTTTCGAACGCCGCCACCTGCGTGGCGCTCGGCTCCGCATCGTTCATCAAAGCCACCTGGAAATCGTAGTTCAGCATTTTCAGGCCGAGCGCTTCCGCCATGTAGCCGAAGACCGGCTCGGTAGCCGTCACCTCGGTGCCGGCATAGGTGTTCTTGACGTCGGCGATTTCCTTGTCAATGGCCTCGAGCGAGGTCTGGAATGCCTTGAGATTGGCCTCGTAATGCGCTGCATTGGCCGGATCGCGTTTGGCAAGATCGGCGCTCAGCGCCTTGGCGATGGCCGGCAGCGTCGCCGGGTCGTACCACAGATGCGGGTTGTCGCCCGACTTCTTGCCGATCAGGTCGGCGGCGACGATGGTCGTGCGATCCTTGGCTGTCGAGGCCGACAGCAGCTTGTCCATCCACGGATCGTAGTCGGCGCCGTTGTAGATGACGATCTTGGCGTCGGCGATGGTGCGCGCCGTCGACGGGCTGGTCTCGAACAGATGCGGATCGTCATCGGGATTGGCCAGGATGCTGGTGACGGCGACGTTGCTGCCGCCGATCTGGCGGGCAAGGTCGCCATAGAAATTCTCGGCCGCCACGATGGTCAGCTTGTCTTCGGCGCGGGCAGCCGTGCCGGTCAAAAGCGGCACCGCGACGAGCAGCGCGGCGAGAAAGGGAATGCGACGCATCCGTGGTCTCCTTGCAGTCTGAAATGTATGTCGCCGGAGAGGCGGGCTGTGTAACTGTATAACAGTAACAATATAACGTTTGCGTCGAAAATACGGCTGATGTCAATGGGCTTTTCGAGCCGCGCAGTTTTTCACGCGCACAAAAGCGTGAGCGGCCTGCGCCGATCAGGCGGAGCCACTCATGCCTGTCGGCTATATGCGAAAGGGCAGGCGATCGCCGGCATCGCGAGGCCGCCGCGAGCACACCGGTCGTGGCGGTATCCTGATGAATTCGCGGCGGGTAAGTTCCTTGCTTGTTGCCGTCAGTTTTGCGGACGCCTTCCCTCCCACGCGTCCTGCAACAGGGCGCGGATTGCGGCGCGGTCGAAAGGCCGCGGATTCCAGTATGGGTTCCTGGTCGCAATCTCGGCGGCGCGGTCGAGATCGGCCTGCTTGAGGCCGAGTTCTTTCAATGTAAGGGGCGCGCCGACCGCCTTGGCGAAATCCTGGAGACCGCTACCGGCGCTGCTGCCAAACAAGTCGGCGACCGGCTTCAACAAGTCGGGCACCGCGGCGGCGTTGAAGCCGATCGTGTGCGGCAACATCACCGCATGCGTCTCGGCATGCGGCATGTCGAAAGAGCCGCCGAGCGTGTGACAGATCTTGTGATGCAGCGCCATGCCGACGGCGCCGAGCACCGTACCGCAAAGCCAGGCGCCGTAAAGCGCATCGCCGCGTGCATCGATGTTTCCAGGCTCCTTGGTCAACACCGGCAGCGCCGCCTTCATGGCGCGCAATCCTTCTTTCGCCATCAGGGTGGAAATCGGATGGCGGTCCTGCGCGTAAAGCGCTTCGGCCGCGTGCGCCATGGCGTTGAGTCCTGACGCGACGCTCATCGCTATCGGCAGGCCGACGGTCAGCTCTGGATCGTAGATCACCACTTCCGGCAGGATCCTTGCGTCACGCATTGTGGTTTTTTCGCCGTTCTCGGTCTGACCGAGGATCGGCGTCACCTCCGAGCCGGCATAGGTGGTCGGGATGACGATCTGCGGCAGGTCGGTGCGCCAGGCGATCGCCTTGCCGAGACCGGTGGTCGAGCCGCCGCCAAGCGCGACAACGCAGTCAGCGTTGACCTCGGTCGCCTTGGCCATTGCCGTTTGGGTTACCTCGACCGGCGTGTGCATGGCGGCGCCCGAAAAGGTGCCGGCCGCCAGCGCGCCGAGGGATTTGGCAAGCGCCTCGCCGTCGGCAGCCCGATGCGGCGTCGACAGCACCAGCGCGCGATTGCAGCCGAGTTTTTCGATCCAGGTGCCCACCTCGGACGACGCGCCATTGCCGAAGACAATATGCGCAGGGCTGCCGGAGTAGGTGAACGTCCTTGTCATGCCGATCCGCTCCCTTTGCATATTATCACTGTGACGGAGCCGAAATCGAGCGGCCAGCTCTCGCTGCCGACGACATCGTTTGCGTCGTCACCGTCTCGCAAGCGGGCCCTGATCTCTCCCGCGTACTCGCAAACGTATCGCCTTGACCACAAAAACGTCAAAAAAGTATCAGTGAGGTGGACACACCGTAGTGGCGGCTGCATGAATTGCCGCCTAAGCTTCGATCACTGCAGAGAGCGGCAAACGCGGCCTGCGGGAGATGGCACTGCAACTGGTCGCATGACCGGACCGGCGCCGGGAGGAACTGACATGAATCCGGACTTGGAAGTCGTCCAGATCAGACGCGGCGAGTCGTTCAAGGCCTGGGCCCACGGCTACCCCTTCCACACGGTGCGCTGGCACTTCCATCCCGAATACGAAATCCATCACGTCGTCGCCACCACGGGCCATTATTTCGTCGGTGACTTCATCGGCGAGTTCGAGCCCGGCAATCTCGTGCTCACCGGCCCGAACCTGCCGCACAACTGGGTCAGCGACGTGCCGGCAGGCGCCATCGTGCCGCTGCGCGGCCGCGTCGTGCAGTTCTCGCAAGAGTTCATTGCCGACGCCACCGCCGCGTTGCCGGAACTTGCCGGTTGTGAAAACATTCTCGAGCTCAGCCGCCGCGGCGCGCTATTCTCCACCGCTACCGCCAAGCTCGCCGCACCTGTGCTGGCCGAACTGGTCGAAGCGCAAGGCGTTCGCCGCATCGCTTTGTTCATGGAGCTGATCGATATTCTGAGCCGCGCCGCCGATGTGCGGACGCTCACCAGCGCCAGCTATCTGCCAGATCCCTCAGGCTTCATGTCGGCCGGCGTCAACAAGGCGCTTGCCTATATCAACGCCAACCTGACCGAGCCGTTCAGCGAAAGCGATCTGGCGGCGATTGCCGGCCGCAGCCCGAGCGCGTTTTCGCGCAGCTTCCGCCGCCATACCGGCATGGCCCTGGTGCAGTATGTCAACCGGCTGCGCATCAACCTTGCCTGCCAGCTGCTGATGAGTGAGGCCGACATGCCGATCACCGAGATCTGCTACGCCGCCGGCTACAACAACATCTCGAATTTCAACCGCCAGTTCCTGACCCAGAAAGGCATGTCGCCTTCGCGCTTCAGGGCCCTGCTGGCGGAAAACATCAGCGCGGAGATTGCCGCCTAACAGGGAGGACCGGGAGGAGCCTAGACGTTTACTGAGGTAAGAACGCGGGGTGCGTTGGAGGCGCCCCGTGCTGGAGATCGCTTGTCCCGAAATCCAGAGATATCAAGAGGATGCGCAGCACGGATCAAGTGCTCCGTTGTTCCTCGCAACAGCCCGACTGCAGTCAAGGCCCGGCGCCATGTGGTGTCCAGGGCTTCATGAAACCATTCCTTGAAACGGAGCTATCAAAATGACCAGATTTGCCTGGAAATCGACGGGAGCCATCGCGCTCACTGTTTCCCTTCTTGGCGGCACCGCTGCCTTTGCCGCCCCGGTTACCGACGCCACGGTCGCCTTCTTGATGCCCGACCAGGCCTCGACGCGCTACGAACAGCACGACTATCCCGGCTTCGTCGCCGAGATGAAAAAACTCTGCCCCGGCTGCAAGGTGATCTACCAGAACGCCGATGCCGACGCCTCGCGCCAGCAGCAGCAGTTCAACTCGGTAATCTCGCAGGGCGCCAAGGCGATCGTGCTCGACCCTGTCGACTCGACCGCCGCCGCCTCGCTGGTCAAGCTGGCGCAGAGCCAGGGCGTCAAGGTCATCGCCTATGATCGCCCGATCCCGACCGCACCTGCCGACTTCTACGTCTCGTTCAACAATGAAGGCATCGGCAAGGCCATTGCCGACTCGCTCGTCGAGCACCTCAAGGCGCTGAAGGTCGACCCCGCCAGCGGCGGCCTGCTGCAGATCAACGGCTCGCCGACCGACGCGGCCGCCGGGCTGATCAAGAAGGGCATCCATTCCAGCCTCGACAACAGCGGCTACAAGATCCTAGCCGAATACGACACGCCGGAATGGGCGCCGCCGAAGGCGCAGCAATGGGCAAGCGGCCAGATCACCCGCTTCTCCACGCAGATCGTCGGCGTCGTTGCGGCCAATGACGGCACCGGTGGTGGCGCCATCGCCGCCTTCAAGGCCGCCGGAGTCGATCCGGTGCCGCCGGTGACCGGCAACGACGCGACCATCGCCGCCCTGCAGCTCATCATCGCCGGCGACCAGTACAACACCATCTCCAAGCCGAGCGAGATCGTTGCGGCGGCTGCCGCCAACGTCGCCGTCCAGCTTCTGTCGGGCGAGACGCCGAAGGCCGAAATGACCCTCTACGACACCCCATCGCAGCTGTTCACGCCGGCGGTGGTGACGCAGGAAAACCTCAAGGCCGAGATCATCGACAAGAAGATCAACACCGCCGAAGAGCTCTGCGTCGACCGCTATGCCGAAGGCTGCAAGAAGCTCGGCATCACAAAGTGACAATGCAGGTCGCCCAAAATCGCGCAGCGGTTTTGGGATAACGACATGCATAAGAGGATGACCTAGAATCCTGATCCTGCTTTCCGGCCGCCCGTGCGGCGGCCGGAAGTCCGCAGTCACTCTTGACCGCCCATCCGGAAAGGTTTGCCACCATGTCTGACATCTCTGACGGACCGGTTTCGGCAGGCGAGCTGGTGCTCAGCCTGCGCGGCATCTCGAAGAATTTCGGCGCCGTTTCGGCGCTCACCGATATCGATCTCGATGTCCATGCCGGCGAGGTGGTGGCGCTGGTCGGCGACAATGGAGCCGGCAAGTCGACGCTGGTCAAGATCCTGGCCGGCGTCCACCAGCCGAGCTCGGGGACCATCAATTTCCGCGGCAGGCAGGTGACCATGCCTGACCCGAGTGCCGCGCTGACGCTCGGCATCGCCACCGTCTTCCAGGATCTCGCACTGTGCGAAAACCTCGACGTCGTCGCCAACATCTTTCTCGGCAAGGAGCTCAACCCGCTGCGGCTGGACGAGGTGGCGATGGAGATCCGCGCCTGGACGCTGCTCAACGAATTGTCTGCGCGTATTCCAAGCGTCCGCGAGGCGGTCGCCTCGCTTTCCGGCGGCCAGCGCCAGACCGTGGCGATCGCCCGCTCGCTGCTGCTCGACCCCAAGGTCATCCTCCTCGACGAGCCGACCGCCGCGCTTGGCGTCGCCCAGACGGCGGAAGTGCTGAACCTCATCGACCGGGTGCGCGAGCGTGGGCTCGGCGTGCTGATGATCAGTCACAATATGGAGGACGTGCGCGCCGTCGCCGACCGCATCGTGGTGCTCAGGCTCGGCCGCAACAACGGCGTTTTCGAACCCGACGCCTCGAACCAGGAACTGGTCAGCGCCATCACCGGCGCCGCCAACAATGCAGTGTCGCGCCGCGCCGAACGGCGCAAGGCCGCCGAACAAGCGCACAACCAGGAGCAGCGGCCATGAGCGCGGAGCCCAAGCAGGACACCTCCTCGTCGACGGCGCTCGACCGCAGCGACGTACGCGTCAAGCACCAGGCCGGCGTTGGTGGCGCCATCAGCGCCTTCTTCGACCGCGTCCGCTCCGGCGACCTCGGCTCGCTGCCGGTCATCGTCGGCCTGGTCATCATCTGGAGCGTGTTCACCGCCCTCAATCCGGTGTTCGTCTCGTCGAGCAACCTCGTTAATCTGTTGTTCGACTGCTCGACCGTCGGCGTCATCGCGCTCGGCATAGTCTGCGTGCTGATGGTCGGCGAGATCGACCTGTCGGTCGGCTCGATCAGCGGCTTTGCCTCGGCCATGGTGGGCACGCTGTGGGTCAACCAGGGCTGGCCGGTGGCGCTCGCCATCCTCGCCGCGATTGCCGTCGGCGGTTTCATCGGCGCGCTCTATGCCTTGCTGTTCAACCGGCTCGGCATGCCAAGCTTCGTCTCGACGCTCGCCGGCCTGCTCGCCGTGCTCGGCCTGCAACTGTATATTCTGGGCTCCACCGGCTCGATCAATCTGCCCTATGGCTCGAACCTGGTGAATTTCGGCCAGTTGCTGGTCATGCCGGACTGGCTGTCCTATGCACTGGCGGCATTGCCCGGCATCGTCATGCTGATCACCGGCCTGCGCACCGTCAGCCGCCGCCGGGCCGTCAATTTGTCGGCGCCGTCGGTCGGCGGCCTCATCGTGCGCGTCGCCGCCTTGACCATCCTGCTCGAACTGATCGTCGGCTATCTCAACCAGGCGCGCGGCATACCGTGGATGTTCGGCCTGTTCGTCGGCCTGGTGGTGGCGATGAACTATGCGCTGACCCGCACCCAATGGGGCCGCTCGATGACCGCCGTCGGCGGCAACCGCGAAGCGGCGCGCCGGGCCGGCATCAAGGTGCGCTCGATCTACCTCAGCGCCTTCGTCATGTGCTCGATGTTTGCCGCCCTCGGCGGCGTGCTGTCGGCAGCGCGGCTGGCCTCCGCCAGCCAGCAGGCCGGCACCGGCGACGTCAACCTCAACGCCATTGCGGCGGCGGTCATAGGCGGCACCAGCCTGTTTGGCGGCCGTGGCAGCGCCTATTCCGCGCTGCTCGGCATCATCGTCATCCAGTCGATCGCCAGCGGGCTGACCTTGCTCGATCTGTCATCGTCGCTTCGCTACATGATCACCGGCGCCGTTCTGGCAATTGCGGTCATCGTCGACTCCCTGGCACGCCGCTCGCGGGTTTCCCACGGCCGAGCCTGAACCAACAGAGAATACGAGGATAGAAGAATGGCTCAGGATTTGAGTGGAAAGGTCGCGGCGATCACCGGCGCCGCGTCGGGCATAGGCCTGGAATGCGCGAGAGCGCTGATTGCCGCCGGCGTTCGCGTTGTGCTCGTCGACCGCGCCGAAGACGCGCTGAAAAGCGTCTGCACCGAACTCGGTCCCGACGCGATCCCGCTGGTGATCGATCTGATGAAGCCGGCCAGCGTCGCGACGATGATGCCGCAAATCCTGGACAAGGCCGGCCCGCTCGATATCTTCCACGCCAATGCCGGCGCCTATGTCGGCGGCCCGGTGCTCGAAGGCGACCCCGATGTGTGGGACCGCATGCTGAACCTCAACATCAATGCGGTGTTCCGCTCCATACACGCGGTGCTTCCGCATATGGTCGAACGCAAGACCGGCGACATCATCGTGACGTCATCGATCGCCGGACTGGTGCCGGTGGTCTGGGAGCCGATCTACACCGCGTCCAAACACGCCGTGCAGGCCTTCGTCCACACGGTTCGCCGGCAGGTCGCCCCGCACGGCCTGCGCGTCGGCGCGGTGCAGCCGGGGCCGGTGGTGACAGCGCTGATCAGCGACTGGCCGAAGGACAAGCTCGAGGATGAACTGGCCAAGGGCGGCCTGATTCAGCCGGTTGAGGTGGCTGAAGCCGTGCTGTTCATGCTGACGCGGCCAAGGAACGTCACCATTCGCGATCTGGTGATCCTGCCGCAGAGCAATGATTTGTGAGGCAGTAGGCATTAGGCAGTAGGGAATGGGGAGAGGCTCTTGCAACTGACCGTTCACTGCTGACCATCTCGCCTACTGCCTACTGCCTACTGCCTGCTGCCTAACTTCTGAGGTTCCCCATGTCCCACTTCCTCGGCATCGACGTCGGCACTGGCAGTGCCAGGGCGGGGGTGTTCGACAGCAAGGGCACCATGCTTGCCTCGGCGAAGCGCGACATCGCACTGTTTATCGAACCGGGCGAAATCGCCGAGCAGTCGAGCGAGGACATCTGGCGCGCGGTGTGCGCCAGCGTGCGTGAAGCCGTGACCAAGTCGGGGCTCGCCGGGCGCGACATTGCCGGCATCGGCTTCGACGCCACCTGCTCGCTGGTGGTGGTCGGCAAGGGCGGTGCGCCGCTGGCGGTCGGCGGCTCGGGCGACAGCCAACGCAACATCATCGTCTGGATGGATCACCGCGCGCTCGACCAGGCTCAGCGCATCAACGCCGGCAAGCACGCTGTGCTCGACTATGTCGGCGGCACCATCTCGCCGGAGATGGAAACGCCAAAACTGTTATGGCTGCGCGAAAACCTGCCCGATACCTTCGATGCAGCCGAACACTTCTTCGACCTCACCGACTATCTGACCTGGCGCTCCACCGGCAGCCTGGTGCGCTCGATCTGCACGCTAACCTGCAAATGGACCTATCTCGGCCATGAGCGGCGCTGGGACGACGCCTATTTCCGTGCCGTCGGCCTCGGCGCGCTCGCCGATGAAGGCTTTGCCCGCATCGGCACGGAAATCGTCGAAGGCGGCACGGCACTTTGCCAAGGCCTGACTGAGGCCGCCGCGACTGATCTCGGCCTGCTGCCGGGAACGCCGGTTGCGGCTGGCCTCATCGATGCCCATGCCGGCGGTGTCGGCACGGTCGGCGGCACTGGTTCCGTCGGCACGCTGCAATCGCGCATGGCCTATGTCTTTGGCACCTCGGCCTGCACCATGGCCAGCACCAGCGAACCGGCTTTCGTGCCCGGCGTCTGGGGACCGTATTTCTCCTCGATGGTGCCGGGCCTATGGCTCAACGAAGGTGGTCAGTCGGCCGCCGGTGCGGCGATCGATCATCTCGTCGTTTTCCATCCGGCCTCGGCTGAAGCATCCGCGAAAGCCAAGGCGGAAGGTCTCGGCCTGACCGCCTGGCTTGGCCGGCAGGCGGCAACGAAGTCGGCTGACCTGTCCTCGCTCGCCCACCTTGCCGATGGCCTGCATGTCGTGCCGGAATTCCTGGGCAACCGCTCGCCCTTCGCCGACCCCGAGGCCAAGGCACTGATCGCGGGGCTGGGCATGGACAATTCCCTCGAAAACCTGGTCGCGCTCTATGTCGCCGGCCTGCTGGGCATCGGCTATGGCGTGCGCCAGATCGTGGCGGCGATGGCCAACAAAGGCATCGCCATCGACACCATCGTCGTCAGCGGCGGTGCCGCGCAAAGCGAGCTGGTGCGCCAGCTGCTGGCCGACACCACGGGGCTGACTGTCGCCGGATCGACTTCACCCGAACCGGTGCTGCTCGGCTCGGCCATACTGGCTGCAGTGGCAGCTGGAACCTATCAAGATGTGATCGCTGCGATGACCGGCATGTCGCGCATCGGCGACATCTATCGACCGGCCGGTGGCGATCTCGTGCCTTGGCACGACAAGCGCTTCGCCGCTTTCGAATTGCTGCAGCAAGCAGGCCGCGCCATCCGCGAGTAAGCGGCAGCGCTTCCGCTCACACCGTCCAGAAATAGCGCACGATGTGAAAGAACACCGGCGCGGCGAAGACCAGGCTGTCGGCGCGGTCCATCATGCCGCCGTGACCCTCGATCAGGTGACCCCAGTCCTTGACGCCCTGGTCGCGCTTGATCGCCGACGCCACCAGTCCGCCGAGAAATCCCAACAGGCAGGCGATGAAGGCGACGCCTGCCGCCGCCAGCGGCGAGAACGGCGTCAGGAACGACAGCAGCGCGCCGAGCAGGCTCGACGCCACCAGCCCGCCGATCAGTCCTTCCCAGGTCTTGGACGGCGAGACGGAAGGCGACAGAAGATGCCGGCCGAACAGCTTGCCGAAAATGTATTGCAGCACGTCGCTGCCTTGCACGGTGATGATCAAGAAGGCGATGAGCAGGAGGCTGCGGCCTTCGAAACCGGGCACGTTGAGGGTCAGCAGCGCCGGCACATGGCTGACGCAATAGACCGAGATCATAACCGCCCATTGCTGCGCCGACACGCGCTCGAGGAAGCGCTCGGTGTCGCCGTTGAGCGCGGTGATCGCCGGCATCAAGAGGAAGCAGTAGACGGGGATGAAAATGGTGAACAGCCCGTACCAGGCGGTCCACACCAGCCAGTACTGGAAGGGAATGATGATGCCGAACATGCCGAGCAGCACCCAGTGGTCGCTGCGCCGGCTGTGCGTCAGCGTCACGAACTCGCGCAGCGCGGCAAACGAGATCAGCGCAAACAGGATGGTCATGCCGGTGCGGCCGAAGAAGAAGGCGACGGTGATCGCCAGCACCATCACCCACCAGGCGTTGATGCGCTGGTTCAAGTTGACGAGCGTCGAGGGCAGCGGCTTCGGCGCCCGCCATGAGAGGATACCGGCAACGATGCTCGCCATGGTCAGCACGCAGATCAGGCCGGCCAGCAGGATGACGGTTTCATGCATTGGCGGCAGTGTCATACGAAGTCTCTTTGCCTGGTCATGCTAGTGGTCCCGATCGGGACGCGGGTTGAGCGACAGCAGCGTCTGGCGCGCGCGCTCGAGGAAGGTGCGGCGTTCTTCGCCGGGCGCGATCGCCACCGGCGGACCGAAGACGACGCGGCACAAAAGCGGCACCGGTAGGAACTGGCCCTTGGGCAGCACGCGCGACATGTTCTCGATCCAGCACGGGATGAGTTCGACATCCGGCCGCGCCATCGACAGATTGTAGAGGCCGGAGCGGAACGGCAGCAGATCCGCCTCCGTCGTGTTGCGAGTGCCTTCGGGAAACAGGATCAGCGAGTGGCCGTTGTCGAGCACCGACAGCATGATCGAGATTGGGTGTTGCGTTTCGTCGGTCCACTGCCGGTGGATGAGCACGGACGACAGCATGTCCTGCGCGATGAAGCGGCGCAGCCGCGACTTGCCCCAATATTCGGCCGCCGCGATCGCATGGGTCCGGGCGCGCACCTTCTCGCTCAGACAGGCCGACAGCAGGATGAAATCACCATGGCTGGCATGGTTGGCGAAGTAGATGCGCTGCCGCTCCGACGGCTGGCTGCCGTTCCAGATTGGTCTGACGCCGGTTACCACCCAGGCCGCCGCCGACAGGCCGACCGACGTCACCGTCTGCAGCAAGGTGAAGGTGTTGGCGCGCAGGTGAAGTTTTGTCATGGCTCAAACAAATGCTGCGAAAAGGGATGCCGCAGCAAACATGGCGAGCGCCATGCGCTGCCTTGTCAGCAGGCGGCGCGTGCCTGCAATGCGAGGGTCAAGCGAGCGGCCGCCGGCAGCGGTGGGCTTCAGGCGCATGCGCGCCAGCACATCGTCGACCGCGGCACCCCCGGCGGCCTCGCTGGCGTGGCTTGCCATCAGCCGGAACAGCAGCGCATCGAACAAAAGCAAGGCCGAAAGAGCCAGCGTGGCCACGGCGCCCGCCGCCGCGACCAGCCAGGCCGCCGCGGACAGCGCTGTCGTCTGCGGTCCGGCCACCAGGCCGATGACCGGCGCTGCCATCACAGCCGCGACCACCAGCAGGATCGGCCACACCGCCTGCACCATCAGTCCGGCGGCGAATATTTCGGCGTTCTCGGGAAAATTCTCGCCACTCATGCCGGCCAACTCATGTCGGTTCTTCCAGCCCCGGTTCTTCCAGCCCGATCTGAAGATGCACGGGCCGGCCCAATGCGGCGAGTTTCCTGCGCGCCTGCGCGGCAGTGTGCGAGCGTCCGGTCACAACCAGCCAGTCGGCGACGACGGCTGCACTGCGCTGGAAGCCGAGCGCGCAGCAGACCAGGACGGTGCCGCGCCGGCGCGCCAACTCGATCGCCGCCACCGCTCGCTCCAGCCTGTCGTGCGGCGGCGCCACGAGGTCGAGCATGGCGTAGCTGATCCAGCGGCAGGTCACGCCGCGCGGCCGTTCCATCTCGCCGGCAAGGTCGATCACCGTGCCGAAGCGGTTGGCCTCCACTGCGCTCGGAAACCGGCCGAAGAAAACGCCGTCGGTGATTTGCGCTTGTGGCGCCAGCTGGCGGGTCCATATCAAGACATTGATCCGGGCGCCAAGCCGGTAGGGCAGGAGCAGGATGCGGCTGGCCAGTGAGACGCTGCCGTTGGCTGCCTTCTGGAACACTTTGGCGCCGGCCCCGGCATACGCGAAGGCGACCATGGCCAGTGCCAATGCCGGCCACAACAGGATGAGAAAATCGGCGGAGACGAAAGCCCCCGCGGCAGCGGCGGCGAGGGCAATGGTGGCACCGAGCGCATAGTATCCCGCCAGCCGCCGTGCCTTGGGGTCGGCGGTCAGCCGAAAACCCCAGAACGGCAATTCGCCCTTGGACGGAAACAGCCACAGCGCAAACAGACCGAGCAGGGCGCCGGTCGGAATGTCGATGAAATGATGCTGCCAGGTCGTCAGCACCGAGGCGCCGATGAGAAAACACCAGACGTGCCAGACGGGGCGGAGAATGCCGCCGAGACGGTGACGTGCCAGAACGTGACGCCAATGGTCCCAAATGATCACCAGCAGCGCGATGTGCAGGGATGGCGCCTGGTTGAACGGCTTGTCGAAACCACCGAGCACCGCAAACAGGAAACCCGGCAGGCCGGTGGTTGCCGGCCGCACGAAGGTCGCCGTCAGCGGGAACGCGACGAAGCAGGCGACGGCAATGATCTGCGCCGAGAGATAGCGGCCGGCGAGCCGGTCGACGCCGCGCCTAGTCGTGTTGAGCAGCAACGACAGGCCGTAGAACAGATTGATCGACCAATAGGGCACGATCGTCCAGGCGACGAACGGGGTTAGGGCGTATTCCCAGGCAAACACGATGCTGCCGACATGGTCGCGCCGCGACGCCAGCCAGTTGGCAAAGCCATAGGTCGAATAGAAGAATGGCGCCAGCAGCGCCAGCCAAAGGGCTGCCCTCAGCACGATGCCCAAATAGGGTTCCCGCGCCGGGGCAGGGTCAGTCGCAGGGGCGGCCATGATCTCAGACGCGCCGAGCGACCGAAACAGTGAAGATGCCCCATTGGTCGATGCGCTGGTCGATCTTCTCGAAACCGGCCGCCGTCACCAACTGGTCCATCTCGCCTTGCGTGCGCCGCCGCATCACCCAGGCCTGGCCGCCGCGATGCGAGGTCAGGCTGCGCGCGATCATCTCCAGCTGCGGATGCCATGGCTGATTGGTGTAGACGAGCAGGCTGCCGGACTGCATGGCGCTCGCCAGCCCGCCGAGCGAGCGGGAAATCATCGTATTGTCGGCGAACAATTCGTAAAGTCCGGAGACGATGGCGAGGTCCGGCGCCGGCTTTTGCCCGGCCAGCATGTCGGCATCGAAGGCGTCGGCCTGATGAAAGGTGACGCTGGTCGGCAGACGCCGCTCGGCGATCAGCTTCGAGCCGAGCCCGACATTGAGTTCGGAATAATCCTGCAGCCGCACGCTTGCTGGCGGTTCAGTGCATTTGGCGACGGCATCGAGCACATAGCGGCCGTGGCCGGCGGCGATGTCGAGCATGTGGACGGGACGGCCAGTCGCCACCAGGCTGGCGGCGGCGTTGCCGATCAGCTCTTCCAGATGCAGCTTGCGCTGGCGGATGCCGCGCCAGCCGATGGCGTCGAGGAAGGTGCGGTCGATCATGCGGCCGATGAAGCCGCTGCCGCGCGCGTCGTTCTCGTAGACATAGTCGAGCGTCGAGCCGGAATCGAAGCCGGTGGCAATGCCGGTCTTCATGCCCGAAGACAGCCAGGCGCCCATGCGGATCGAGGCGCGGCTCATCGCCCAGAAAATACCCTTGGGCGACAGCAGCGTCAGCGGCGAGGCGAGCCTCTCGGCCTCGTCGCGGGTGTAGCCGGCGCGGTCGGCCTGAAGCAAGTCGATGGTTTTCTCCGGCGTGGCAAATTGCTTTTCGAGGAATGGCCGGATCAGGTCCAGCGCCTGCTGGCGATCGCGCTCGCCCAGCGTGTCGTGGAAGAAGCCGGGCAGCACATGCCGCTCCTTGGCGCTGCTGCCGAGATTGACGAAGAATTCGTGCTGCGGTCCATGCCGCACCACCCAATCGCTGCCGGAGATCAAGAGCTGCGTCGGCACGGTGATGGCGCGCGCGTCCGAGACGATGCGGGCAGCGTGGTCGTAAAGCTCGACCAGGATGTTGGAGGCGATCGGTCGCGTGATCAGCGGATCGCCGTCGAAGGAAGCGATGCGCTCGGCATCATGCGTCAGGAACTTCGCCTTGACGTAGGAATTGACGAAGAAGCGGCCCTTGAGCTTCTGCCACAGCGCAATGCCCTCTTTGGCGAAGGGCACGTAGAGCTTGACCGAAAAGGCCGGTGAAGCCACCACCAGCGCGCGGATGTCGGGCGCATAGTCATGCACCCAGGCAGCGGCCAGCACGGCGCCGAAGGACTGCGCGATCAGCGCGATGTCGCGCTGGCCAAAACCATCCCGGCCGATCTCACGCACCAGGCAGTCGATGTCACGAACCAGGGCGGCAAAGGACGGCGCATAGCCGCGCTCGCCGGCCGAGCGGCCATTGCCGCGCGCGTCCCAGGCGTAGAAGGCATGATCGGGCATGGCGAGTTCGTCGACCAGATGCGCCATGCGGCCGCCATGCTCGTGGCCGCGATGGAACAGAAGGATCGCACCCTTTGGCGTCGACTCGGCGGCCGGCCAGTAGCGGTAGAAGATCTCGGTGCCGTCATGGCTCTTGAACGTGCGCTCCTGCGCGATGCGCTCGAGGCTTGCCGGTGCTCCGGCTGCAATGGTCTGGTGGATCATGGTTTCCCTCTGGCGGTCGGGTGCCTGACGCTTTGGCATCATGCGCCGCCCGCTCTAAGGCCGCCGCGTATCCGGTTGATGGCGGTTACGACTGACAGTGTAGCCATGACCGGAAACACAAAGGGCATAATCGCTTGGAACCACAGGCCGCAGGCGATGAGGAAGGCGATGACGCCGAGCACCAGGGCTCGGTCGCTCTTGCCGAACGGCCCGGCATAGTTGCGCCCGCTGCCTGCGGCAACGCCAAGCACGCCGGCGAACTCGACAAGCATGGCGGTAATAGCGAAGGCGACGACACCCCAGGCCGGGAACAAGGTGGCAAAGGCCAGGATCAGCGCCAGGTCCGAGACGACGTCGCAGAGTTCGTTGAGATACATGCCGAGTTTTGATGCTTGCCCATGTTCCCTGGCCAGCATCCCGTCAATGGCGTTGAGCGCCATGCGCACGAACAGCACCACCGGCATCAAGAGGAAAACCAGGGGATGGAAGGCAAAGGCCGCGACCACCAGGCCGGTGGCGATGGAGAGCGCGGCGGCGAGAAGCGTGATCTGGTTGGCGGTGACGCCGGCATCGGCCAGCCGGTCGGCCAGCGGCCGCAGCCTGGCCTGAAAGGCCGGTTTCAGTTGATAAAGCGTTGGCATGTGCGATCCCCCAACCGCGGCTCATGACAGTGTCGGCCAGATTGGTCAATCGGCAGGCAGGGCGCAAGGGCTCGCACCAGCATCCGCACCGTTGCGGGACTCGAAACTCCCGGCATGGATGCAGAGGCGCAGCCGAAGATCTCGGCCAAGCAGGATGTTGCGCGCTACAAACCGCCTCGCAAATCATAACTTTACAAATACTCGTATTTATGTGAAGTAAATCACTGAAAGGTCGATCATGACAAACAGTCGCTTCGCCACCCGCCTGAATTCCTTCGCCTCGCGGCCGCAAGCCGAATGGCCTGATCTCACCGGCAAGCCGTCCATGCTGCAGATGGCCACTCGCGCGGCCAAGGTCGACGGGTTGACCGATCTTGATCTTAATTTCCCCGACCATGTCAGTGAAAAGCCGGCTGAAATCGCCCGAAAGCTCGGCGGCCTCGGGCTTTCCATCAATGGCTTTGCCATGCGTTACTACTCCAATCCGGCCTTCAAGCTCGGCGCCTTCACCAATCCGGACCCGGCGGTACGCCGCGAAGCCATCGACCTGACCAAGGCCGGTATCGATGCGGTGCGCGCGGCGGGCGCCAGTTTGATGACGCTGTGGCTCGGCCATGATGGTTTCGATTACGCCTTCCAGGCCGACTATGCGACGCTCTGGCAACACGAGATCGATGGGGTTCGTGAAGTTGCCGCGCATGATCCCGGCTGCCAGATCAGCCTGGAGTACAAGCCGAACGAACCGCGCTCCTACTCGCTAATGCCGGATGCCGCGACCACCTTGCTGGCGATCCGCGAGGTCGGCCTACCCAATCTCGGCGTCACGCTTGATTTCGCCCATGTGCTCTATGCCGACGAACAGCCGGCCTTCGCCGCGGCGCTGATCGCTCGCCACAGCAAGCTGCTCGGCGTCCATCTCAACGATGGCTATGCCAAGCGCGACGACGGCCTGATGGTCGGCGCGGTGCACACGCTGCAGACCATCGAACTGCTGCGCCAGATCCGCCGCGACGGCTACGCCGGCGCCATCTACTTCGACACCTTCCCCGACATGACCGGGCTCGATCCGGTGCGCGAATGCGAAGTCAACATCGCCACCGTAAAGCGCATGCTGTGCGTTGTCGACCGGCTGGAGAAGGATAACCGCCTGTCCGCCGCCATGGACAGCCAGGACGCCGTGACGTCGCAGGCTATCGTCCAGGAAGCCATGCTCGGGCCGGAGACGAGGGGACGTGGGTGACGTTGAGCAATCTCGATCTGAAAGCCGTGGGGCCGCGCATCCGCATGATGATGCCGCATCTCACCCCGCTTGAGGCCAAGGTGGTGGAAACCGTCTTCGGCCGGCGCGGTTTCGACGAGACCATTCCGCTGAAGCAGATCGCCGAGGAGGCCGGTGTGTCGGAGGCGATGGTGGTCAAGATCGCCAAGAAACTCGGCTTCTCCGGCTACCGCGACTTTCGCACCGCCGTCTATGAATACAGCCGCCTGCCGACCGCCGAGATGCACCAGGAACTGTCGGTCGACGACAGCTCGGCCGAGATCGTGCAGAAAGTGTTCCGCACCTCGATCCAGGCGCTGGAGGAGACGCTCGCGATCCTCGACATGGACGATTTCGACCGTGCCGCCGATCTGCTCTACCGCGCCAGGAACCGCGATTTTTATGGCGTCGGCGGCTCCGCCCAGATCGCCCGCGACGTCTCGCACAAATTCCTGCGCATCGGCATCCGCGCGTCTGTCTATGACGACTCGCACATGATGCTGATGTCGGCCTCGCTCCTCGGCGCCGACGACATCGCCGTCGGCTTCTCGCATTCCGGCAACACGTCGGCCGTCATCGACGCCATCCATCTTGCCCGCAAGAGCGGCGCCCGCACGTTGGCCATCACCAACTACGACAACTCGCCGCTGGCGCAGATTGCCGACATCGTGCTGTGCTCGACGGCGCAAGGCTCGCCGCTGATGGGCGAGAACGCGGCGGCGCGTATCGCCCAGCTCAACATCCTCGACGCTTTGTTCGTGGCGGTGGCGCAGCGCGACTATCAGGCGGCGGAGCGCAATCTCGGCCGCACCATGTCGGCGGTCACCTCGAAACGAAAAGACCGCGGCACATGACGGTTCCGCTGGTCACCGTCTTCGGCAGCCTGCATTACGACATCATGGTCGACGCGCCCGACCGTCCGCGCAAGGGCGAGACGGTGACCGGCCGTGCCTGGCAGCCGAAATGCGGCGGCAAGGGCGGCAACCAGGCGGTCGCGGCGGCACGCGCCGGCGTGCGCGCGGCGATGATCGGCGCCGTCGGCGACGACGATTTCGGCACGGCGCTGCTGGCCAATCTCGATCGCGCCGACGTCGATCGCCGCTTCGTGCGCGTGGCGGCAGGCGCCGGCTCCGGCATGAGCGTGGCGATCTTCGACAGCGATGGCGACTATGGTGCGGTGATCGTCTCCGGCAGTAATCTCACCCTGGGCGGTGATGACATCGCGGCTGCGGGCGAGGTGGTGGTACAGACGGCAGTGCTGTTGCTGCAAAACGAAGTGCCCGACGCCGCCAACATCGCTGCCGCGCGCGCGGTGAAGGCATCCGGCGGCCGCGTCGTGCTCAACGCCGCACCGGCGCGAACACTGTCGGCCGAATTGATCGCGCTGATAGACATCGTCATCGTCAACGCCATCGAAGCGGAATTTTTGGCCGGCGTTCCGGTCGTAGACACGCTCGCCGGCGCAGCCGAAGCCGCGCGGCGGCTGATCGATGCCTACCCCTCGGCGATCGTCACCGCCGGCGGTGAGGGGGTCGCCTATTGCGACCGGACGGGCGCGGCCTTCGCGCTGGGCGCCATTCCGGTAAAAGTCATCAGCACCCATGGCGCCGGCGACGAATTCGTCGGCGCCTTCGCGGCAGGCCTTGCGCGTGGCCATCCGATGGAAGCGGCGATTGCCACGGCCAATGCCGCCGCCGCCTTGCTGGTGGCGACACCGGAGGGAGAGCGCAGCTCGCGTTGAAAACTCAGGCTCCATATTGCCGCCTCCAAACCCGTGCCCCAGTCGATGAGCGAAACGGCGAACCGGGCGCGGCGAGAACCTGCTTGGCTTTGCCCTGACGGAGGCGCGGGACCAAGCTGCGTGGTCGAAAGTAGGGAGCTTCAGTCCGCGTCGCCGGCCGAACCTTTGCCGCACTGCGTCAGCACCTTGCCGATGGCCGCGCTCGAGCCGGTCAGCGGAAAGCTGTTCTCGCCATATTTGTCGGCCGTAACCGTGACGTCGCCCTTGCCGCGCAACAGGCCGAGCAGTGGATCGTCTTTGCTCAGCTCAGCCGTGAAGTAATTATACATGGCCTCGAGGTCGAGCTTTTTGGTCACGCTCTTGTCACCGCCCTTGAAGGTGAAGGAAGCGCTGATGCCGGGCTCCAGCTGCTGGCCGGCCGCACCCAGATCGTAGCTCAGCACCGGCTTGTCGAAACAGACGAGCATCAGATGCGCATCGGCCTTCGGTCCGCCGCACACCGAAGCCGTCAGCACGCTGCCGCCTTCGTCTTCTTCCATCTTGGCGCTCCAGTTGCAGGACGCGGCAAAAGCCGGCTGCGCGGCTTGCAGCGCGGCCAGAACGGAACTTGCCATGATGAACTTCGCCAATGCACTTTGCATGATCCCCTCCCAAGCTACATTCAACGAGATCATACAGGACAAAGGGCCTGGTGACAGCGGCATGCCGTCTTAGCCCCCGGCGCGCCCCATTGATCAAGCCTTTGAGACCGGCCTCGACGTCCAGGGCGGCTCCGGCGCGAAGCGCTTGCCGATCCAGTCGGCGAAGGCGCGTGTCTTGGCGGCTTGTCCTTTGGCCGAAGGCATGACCACATAGACCGCGCCTTCGTCGGCCAGCGTCCAGTCCGCCAGCACCGGCACCAGCCGTCCGTCGGCGAGTTCGCGTCCGACCAGCCAGTCGGTGCTCATCATCAGGCCGAGGCCTTGCACCGCGGCTTCGACCAGCACCTCGGCATCGTCGCACACCATCGGCCCCGAGACGTCGACGTTGACGCGGCGTCCCGAACTGTCGGTCATCTCCCAGGTTGGAAAGGTCTGGAAGCCGGAGAAGCCGAGGCAGGCGTGTTCTGTGAGCGCTTCCGGCGCTTCCGGCGTGCCCCGGCGGGCGAGGTAGGAGGGAGCAGCGCACAGCAACCGCCGCCGTGTCGCGATCTTGCGCGCCACCAGGCGCGAGTCCTCCAGCGCGCCGAGACGGACGGCGACATCGAAGTTCTCTGCAACGAGATCGACGAACCGGTTGGAGAACTCGGCCTCGATGCTGACATCCGGGAACGTCGCTAGAAATTGCGGCAGCAGCGGCCCGATCCACATACGGCCAAAGGTTCCCGGCAGCGCCAGCCGCAGCAAGCCCCGCGGAGCCCCGCTGGCATGCGCGGAAGCAGCAGCCTCAGCTTCGTCTACCGAGGCCAGGATGGCGCGGACACGCACCAGGAACTCCGCTCCGGCCTCCGTCAACGACACGCTTCGGGTGGTCCGGTGCAGCAGCCGCACGCCGAGCCGCTCCTCCAGCGATTGCAGGCGGCGTGACAGAACCGTCGAGTCGCGCCCGACGCGCAACGCTGCCTTGGTGAAGGAGCGCGCTTCCGTGATGGCCGCAAAGGCGGCCATTTCGGCAAGGCTGGCGGGGTCGTGTGATTGCTGCATAAAGCACAGGATTCAAATGTAAAAATTCCGGATTATCTGCTTGTAGCGCAGCAGATAGCTTCACTCAATCCTGACGATTGACCCCTTAAACAGGAATGCGTGAGCCATGAAAGCCATCGAACTGACCGCCGCCAAGCTGGACGCCTTTCGCGCCACCACCATTGCCACGCCTGAACCGCAGCGCGGCGAAGTGCTGATCCGCCAGCGCGCCGCGAGCCTGAATTTCGTCGATGTGGCGGTGGCCAGCGGCAATTATCGCGTGCCCGGCTTTCCGCTCATTCCCGTCGCCGACGGCGCCGGCGAGATCGTCGCGCTGGGGGAGGGCGTTACGGATTTCGCCGTCGGCGATCGCGTCGTTGCCCATGCCAAGCCGCGCTGGATCGGCGGTCCGCCCCGGCCTAACGAGATGACACAGATGCGCGGAATTTCGCTGCCGGGGTCGCTCGCCGAATATGTCGCGCTGCCGGCCAACTCGCTCGTGCCGGTACCGGCTCGTCTCTCCTTCGAGGCGGCGTCGACACTGCCGATCGCCGCGACCACCGCCTGGAACGCGGTCTGCGCCGCCGATGTCGGGCCGGGCTCGGTCGTCGTGCTGCTCGGCACCGGCGGCGTCTCCATCTTCACCCTGCAGCTGGCGAAAGCCGCCGGCGCCACCGTCATCATCACTTCTTCGTCGGACGAGAAGCTGGGGCGGGCGAAGGCGCTCGGCGCCGATCATCTCATCAACTACCGCGCGACGCCCGACTGGGACGGCAAGGTGCTGGAACTGACCGGCGGCCTCGGCGCCGACCTCGTCGTCGAGACCGCCGGCACCGCCACCTTCGCCCGCGCCGTCAACGCCACCGCGCCTGGCGGCACGCTGTTCACCATCGGTTTCGTCACCGGCGCCGAGGCCACGGTCGACCTGCTGCCGATCATCATCAAGGCGCTGAAGGTGGTCGGCAACAACACCGGGTCGGTATCTGACCTTCGCGCCGCCGTCCGCGCCATCGCCGCCGCCCGCATCGACCCGGTCGTCGACAAGGTGTTCTGCCAGGAGCAGGCGGCCGAAGCCTACGCGCACATGGCGGCAGGCGGGCAGCATTTCGGCAAGCTTGCGTTCAAGCTCGACTGGTAGCCGAGGCGCGCGACCTGCCAATCTCCCCCCTCGAGGCATAGGCGCTAAGATAGCTTTGGCATGGACTGAAACTTGCGCTTTCGTGGTGGTTCGCGCCAGCGATATCGCAAGGCATGGAGATTTTGGCG
>NZ_JAMYPB010000061.1:0-28582 GCF_040320135.1 Mesorhizobium sp. M0772
AAAACGACCTCCGCCGTTGGCTGGGGGCGGGGTTCTGTTTTAAACCAACACGCGAACGCCCCCCCAAGTGGGCTGAAAAAAACCCCCCCCCGCGGGGTGCGCCCCGCCCCACACGCGCGCCCCCGCGGCGCCCACCACGCCACCAAAGTAAGCGCCGTCAATCTCGACCTCGCCTTCAAGGGTTTCGTTCTTGGTTTCAGCCGACAGGCTTCGCGCAGCTTGTGAGCCAGCACAAAGGCGGTCTTGTACTGCACGTCCAGATCGCGAGAGAACTGGACCGCCGACATGCCCTTCGCGCCGTTAACAAACAGGCAGATCGCGGCGAGCAGATCGACAAACGACAGCTTGCGCCAAGGCGAAGATCGTGCCCTCGTAACCGAGAACTGCGCCCCCGCAAGCGGCGCACTTGAACTTGCGACGGGTCGGAATGTCGTAATGATCCAGGCACCCGCATTTCCGGCAAACAGGCTCGCCTTGAGTCGAAGCCCAGCGAAGGCGCTTGAACGCGTCGTAAGCCTTTTCCTCGCCACCCTTGTAAATCTCTTTCAGAGAAAGGGAGCGGCTTTCGGCGGAAAGGAGGAAGTGTTGGGCTATTGTCATCATATCCGTTATATGCGGGGCTTGTATCGCCAAATACAGGGGCCTGTACCACCGACTGTGATGATATTTTTTTGAGGCGAGGCTATGGCAGGCAAGGACGACCCGCAGACCGTCGAATACGAGACGAAAGCCAAGAACCTTTTGAAGTCAGAGTTGAAGCGGAAGGGCGTCACCTATGCCCAACTCGCCGAAAAATTGGCGACTATGAACATTCACGAAACCGAGCGTAATTTGAACAACAAAATAAGCCGGGGGGCTTTAGCGCTGCCTTCTTACTGCAATGCTTAGACGCTATCGGGGCATCCTCATTGCGGCTTTCGGAGTAGTTTTACTCGGGGCGGCTTTACCGCCAGACGAGCGCAAGAGCACTCAGCCCCAACATTCCGAACAGCATCAAGAGACCATAGGCAACCCTGTTGCGGCAAGCCCTCCGCCTATGGCGAGATCACTTATACGAGCGTCAACGGGATCACCGACCAATTCGGATTTATCTACCGCTACTCGCCTCCCGGCAATACGTTCCATTTGCAGGACATTCCCGGCTACACCTACCGCCACCGTGACGTGAAGAAACATAAGCAAAACGATGACTTATCGGCCTTAGACTTGCTCCGAACGCGTAAAAGCGGCCTCGGGCGGTTGCAAGATCGCTACAATGTTTATTTTTGATATCCGCTCGGTAAGGCGCTTTTCGCTTAAGCAACTAGGCGTTCTCACATTTTTTGTTCAAGAACAAGGCGTTACACAACTTGCCTACGAGGCGAAAGCGCCTTAAGTGTCAACGTTTACATACGCGAAAGTGCCTAAACATCCTGCCTGCTGCGGATGGAAAAACGCTGACTGTAAAAGCCCGCCAACCTTTCGGCGGGCGGGCTTCCACTGCCGGAACTGGAGAGTGTCATGTCGACAGCCCCGACAGGTCGGAAAGGGGTCGCTGGTTAGCGGCGCGAGATCAGCAAGCAGAGCCGGCGCAGCTCACGATCATAGGTATCTTCGTTGCTAAGCACTTCGACGCAGCGCTTCTTCATCCGAGTGACCTGGGCGTTCGACATATCCCCGACAACGCTAGCCAGATTCGGGTTGCTCGAAGCGGTCGGGTTGCTGGGGTTGGCGGCTGGATTGGTTCCAACGCCGACATTTACGTCGGTACCGACCCCGGTGACGACACCGACATTGGCGCGGCCGGTGCCGATGGAAGCAGTCGCTCCGCCAGTGCCGCCGACGGAGGCTGCGGCATTTGCCCCAGAACCGCCTAGGGATACGCTAGCCGTAGCGCCGCTGTTGCCGCCCACATTAGCGCTGGCGCCTCCGCTGCCGACGGATACCCGGTCGACGCCTCCGACATTAATTCCAGCTGCAGTCGCTGGCATGCAAAGAATTACGAGAACACATCCGGCAGTCAGACTGCCCGTAAGAATTTCAAAAATTCTTGCCATAGTACGCCTCCTTGTTGCCTTGCAAAGGATGGGACATTTTTTGGGACCTACGGACCCCATAGTGACGCACTAGAGTTGAAAAACAACTTAACGGCCCGCGAAAGATTCGTTCTTGGATCATTACTTGGTAATTCTCAGGAGTCAGATATAATAAAATTTTACTTTGGCTCCTACGTGATTTTTCCATTTGTCAGATAATATCATTCCCTAAGCACTCCAGGTGCGGTGCAACAAGGTTCAGGGATGACCGTCCGGCGATCAGTTAGCGGCTACTACCGCCGATCGGACATACAACGCTATATTAGCACCTTTTGACGAACCCGACCGGCGGGCCGAGCCAGAATCCCGTCAGCGCAAAACCTGCAAAATCGCTTCCGATGCTCGCCATTGACTAGCACGGAGGAAGTTCTGAGCGCCAAACACGGTGACCATCAACCTACGGCCGCTGGTAACTGTCGACGTCGAGCATTTCGCCTGGTTGAAAGCTATGTGGCGCCGAAGCGGAAGAAAACACTGCAGACCCCGTTTCGTCCGGCCTGCTCAAGATCGCGCAACGTGTCCTTCAACTCCTTGCGCTTGTAGCGATTGATGATGCCGGCTTAGGTTGTGGCGGCATCTAACAAACATTCGACTCGCGCCTGCCATGACGACGACCCGCCGAAGCGAGCATCGCGAGCGCACAGTATTCAAATCCCCCAAGGCGTCCGTCGAGATTTGACAACAGACAGATGGCGCGGCCCGAGCTCTGACGCTGTACGACTGACGCAAGCGGCTCTCAACCCTGGGCGTTGTCCTTGGTCCGTGTGAGGCGGCTTTCGCCTTCCTCCGGGCCGAAGCAGCTTTCGAAATCATTGCAGTCCCGGCAACTGGGGGAGCTGCACAGCGAAAAGCCTTCGGCCTCGCAGAGCTTTCGGTAAAAGTATTTTTTCCATTTCATGTTTTGGGTGTTGCCGGCCGCCAGCGTCGGAAAATGCGAGGCGAGCAGGCGGCCGAGGTCGCTTCGACTAAAAAGGCCAAGGTCTTGCCAGAGGTGGTCATTGCGCATGGCACGCCGGGCGATGATCTTGGCGAAGCGGGCGCTTGCCTTGTCGTCGGGCCGGGCATGCGCCAGCAGCAGTCCGCGCAGAAGTTCTTCTTCCAGATCCGGCTCAGGCTCGCTCCCCTCTTCCAAGGCAAACGCGTTGATAGGAAAAGCAGGGAAACAGCGGGACAGGACATCGCGCAACTCGGCGCGCGAAAGTCCGGTTGCCTCCGTCGCCGTCGCCTCGCCGGCCTCGATCTCCTCGAGCGCACGTGAAAGCACACAGGCAAGCACATGCTGGTCGAACCTTCTCTCCAGCTGCGGCCATTGGCCGGTGCTGAGCCGGGCATAATGTTGGGCAAATATGGTGCGTTCTCCTGGTTTCGCCCTATCAAATCATGCAGAGACCCGGCCTGCCGCAACATGGGTCGGGCAGTTCTTCGGTACGGCACTCCGGGTCGCCTCGCGTCGAGTAGTTCGGCAATTCTCGTCTGGTCCATCGGCTCTGGCGCAAATTCTGTGATTCGAAGAGGTTCGCGAACCCCGGCCCTGCCGTTTGCGCCTCACGGGGAACACTGGCGCCGGAATTTGCCCCGCAGAGTTGGACGTGAACCGTGCGGGACAGAGGTCGCGTGCTGAGTGCGGCCACATGGTTCAAGCCGCCAGACTCACGGTTGAATGCTGTCTCATCCAGAGCGTCAGCGAGTGAGTTCCAGCGCACGTTCAGGACAGGATCGCGCGCCTCGTGATGCAGGCAGTTCCTCCCCTTCCGCAACTTCAATGTCACCAGGCAGGATGTAACCATCATTATCGAGTTTAAAGATGTCCGGCGCTTGCGCCGCGCATCGCGCGTGGCCCTGGCATTTGGCCTTTTGGACGATGATGCGCATGGCGCTGCCTCCATTGTCTGTGCCCGGGCTCGGGGCGGGCCTAAGACCAGTCCAGGATCAAATTTTCGATCCCGAACACATGGCCGCCAGAAGTTATCGGCGCCGTACCCTGCTTGATCCTGAAAGCCGGGATGCGCGCCAGCCACTCCTCCAGGCCAATGACAATCTCGCGCCGGGCAAGGTGTGAGCCAAGGCAACGGTGGGGACCATAGCCAAACGCTGCGTGGCGGTTGTCCTCCCGCTCCAAATCAATCGTGTTGGGGCATTCGAATTCCGCCGGGTCACGATTGGCAATCATCGTGGCGCAGGAAACATAGTCCCCCTTCCGGATCGGCGCGCCTTCGAAGTCGATATCTTTCGTGGCCACGCGGATCAACTGAATGGGCGGATAGGCCCGCAGCAATTCTTCGGTTGCGAGCGGGATGCGGTCCGGTTCGCTCCGCAGCAATTGCTGATCTTTGAGGTTGCGTGCGAGGTACGCCAAGTCAAAGCCTATAGCTGCTGCGACCGTGTCGAGCCCAGCGACGAAGACAAGCACGCCGATGCCGCGGACTTGGGTGTCAGTCAGCCGGCGGCCCTCGACCTGTGCCTGCACTATAAAGGTCATGAAATCGTCAACCGCCTCATCGCGGCGCATGGCTGCAAGTTCGTCGATGAATGCCACGATCGTCCGGGCAGCCACAGGTCGTTCCTTGTCGTCGCCGTGGAGCAGATCTTTCCCCCAGCCGACGAATGTATCGAGTCGGTCATCAGGCAACCCCAGAAAGCGAAGAAAGGTGCTCACCGCGAAAGGAAAGGCAAAATCCTTCATCACGTCGCAGCTTGTGCGCGACGCGGCGATCCTTTCGATCAGCTCGACCGCCCGTTCGCGGACAGCCGGTTCCAAAGCCAACACCCGCTTTGGCGAAAGCAGCGGATTAAGCAGTGAGCGAAAGACGCCATGGGCCGGTGGATCGAGCTCAAGCGGGATCGTCGGCCAGTTCTCACCCAGTATGGAGGAGAAGATGCTGCGATGGCTGGAAAAAGTCTCTGCGTCCTGCAGCACCTTCCGCTGGTCCGCGGCACGGGTGATGACCCAGGTACCCCGGCCATCTTGCGTGTTGTAGCGGGAGTAAAAGATCGGAGGCCCGTCATGTACGCAAGCGACAGCTGCGTGTGGATCCCCGTTGGGTGTTGGTGGCATCCCTGGCGATGTAAACAGGCTGAAGTCCCTCACCATTTCGGGCGGGACATGATCTGGAACGGGGTTGGTCGCCATTTTGTTTTCTCTACATTGGCGTTCATGGCTCAATTGAGATTGCACCGCTGTTCATAAAGTCGATTTCCAGCATGGGCACGTCTCTTGTCGGGCGCCTTCTAGATTCTGTCGCCTGATACAGCCCACCTGCACCAGCGCGGATGAGATGGGTTGCGAAGTCGATCAGAGGGGCATCTCCGCCGCGCTCCGGTCATGAAGCAAAGCGGCCGCTTCCTCGTTAGGGTTGAGAGACTGGTCAATCACCTCTGCCCTGCTGATCAAATTGTCGAAGCAAGTCGCGTGCCGGATAGGGTAGCCATGGCGGTGCACCAAGCAATGCCAGCCTGCGCTGGGTCTGCCGCTGATGATCACCCGTCCATCATTCTTATGACAACGTCCGACAACCGACATCCGTGGTCGGTTTTGTCGAGCCCGCGACATCGGGCTGTTCGGCTTGGCTGTTGCTGCACAGCCTGCCGGTCGACGAGCGAGTAGATCGCTCGCACGGCCCGGATTGAGCAATGACGCGATCCAGCGCAAGGATCGGGTGCGGTCCGAGAAGACCCGACGGCGCTTGCGCGAGACGATCGGAAATATCAAAAAGGTCAAGCCGCGCTTCGGTTCGGCGCTGATGGCGTATGCGTTTTATCGCTCGCAGGCGCTGCAAGGCTTTTCCGGCAGACGGCGATGCACTCGTGCGCACCGGTGCCGACCGGCGACCAGCTTGACTGTATAGATGCGGTCCATTCCGGCGTGCATCACCTGACCATGCGCATGCGCTACGACGGCATCCTTTCCGCTCATGGACCTAGATTTGCTCGCGAGCCGCTGTCGGAACGTGGTGCTGAGTCCTATCGCGGCCAATTCAATCCGAGGACCTGTCGGCAGTCAACACACCCCTGGAGGTCGGACCGGGAACGCGTGGCAGACTCTCGGCCAGAAACCGCCAGTCGCTGCCCTCGCGTTCGCCTTCCTTGCGCGTGCCGAAGAACTGGATGATCATCTTGCCGTCCGCGCCATAGGCTTCAATGGACGTAACGTGACCATCCCTCGTCGGCTTGCGCACGGCCCAGACCTCGCGGATGCGATGGGTCCTAAGATGCAGATGGAAGGTCTCTTCGAGCACATTGATCCGCGGCCCGATCTGCTTGACCGACCTGATCGGGCCGGAATGGATCTGAATGCAACCACGATTGCCGACAAAGCACATGATCGGCATCTCGTCTTCGGCCGCCTGTTGGAACAGGGCGCCAATGGCATCATTGTCGAGTAGCCAGGCGTCATCCTCGTCGGCCATACGCATCGCCTGGCAGCGGCTGAGCTTCAGTGTCTTCAACATATGGTAGAACTGATGCACGTCGCTTAGCCGGCCCCAGTGCTCGCGTAGGTCGTCGACCGTGGTGGCGTGGTCTGGACTCACTGCGTTATCGCGCGCCCCGCTCGCCTCGAGCGATATGATCGGCTCCTGGTCGGGGGATACAAGCTCTGCCGTCAGATCCTGATAGGCCTGCAGGTTCGAGGCGGGCGTGAGATGAGCTTTGTGCATCGCCTCGCCGGTGGCATCAAAGAATTGCAGGCTGCGGCGGATCTCGGCCCCCTCGCGCTTCTCGACGGCGAAGCCATACGCCCACGCTTTCGGGAAGATGCGCAGGTCGATCTCGTCGCCGAGCAGTATGGCATGCTGGTTGCCGGTGACCACTTTGCCGTAGACGCCAATCTTTTGGTGCACGGCACTTTCGTTGCTGGTGACCGCCATCACCTCGCCGACCGCTTCGAGGCCGGTCAGCAGATCATCGACGCGCGGCTCGATGCGCACCGCGCCGTGACCACAATGCGCCGCGACCAACTCGGCTTCCGAAATGCCCAATCGAGCGGCGAGATCATGCTCCCGGATCTTCGGATTGTCTTTGCACGCCCGCCGGATTTCGTCGGGCGACGGTTTCTCGCGTTGGTCCATGCTTACCCCTGTTTCTACGACGTGTGAGGATCATCTGCCCTGCCCGGGAATCTTCAGCCGATAAGGCGCGCCGAAATGCTCGATCCTGATCTGCTGCTGGCCCATGAACAAGGTGTCGCTGGACAGCGTGCGCACGGCGTCGCACCGATGCGAAAACCGGCGAGCAGCCACATGCCGATGGCATCCCATCGAGCCGGTCGGCGGCTACTGGGCGGTGGTGAGCCAGTATGGATGTTGTCGCAATCGGCCAAGCGGGCATTCGGATGCCACGAGCGGCGCTGCTTTGCCAACAACGCGTATCTGACCACGGTCCTGACATGTTACTCCCTTGCTTCGCCCCATCCATCGCGATGGCACCCACGGCATGGTTGTGGATCGGCATGCTCTTGCCGTCTCGCCAAACGGAGCTTCAAAAACCGTGCCAATTGCGCCGAGGCAAGCTCAGAAGAAGTTCTGTCCTTGGTGATGTGAGTTCACCCAAGAACTCAGGCCAACATCCCTCGTGCCGGACCCGACAAACCCGACAGCACGTGTCGATTGGCCGACACCTTATCAGCAATCAAGAGGCACCAGTGCGAGAGATGCCGCGCTGTGTTGAAACGTTTTTTGGCTTTGGCACGGTGCATGCAACGTGATGGGCAAGCAGGTCGCGGACTGAGGAGAATGGAGCCATGATTACGCTCACCGACAACGCTGTTGCCGCCTTCAAGACTGCTCTTTGCCGTGCCAGCGAGCCGGCGGAAGGCTTTCGCATTATGGTCGAGGCCGGCGGCTGCGCAGGCTTCAAATACTTAATGGGCCTGGAGAGCGTGTCGCGCGAGGGCGACGCGATCACTGACACAGATGGGGTCAAGCTGTTCGTGGACGCGGGCTCCCAACCCCATGTAGCCGGCATGACCGTCGACTTCCTCACCGGGCTCCAATCTTCCGGTTTTGTCTTCGATAACCCCAATGCGCGCGAAAAGTGCGGCTGCGGCAAGTCCTTCAGTTAAACGCCCGAAGCGCCTGTGCGGCCGACAGAGTGATTTTGCGGCAGAGGAGACTTATATGGCCGGCACAACAGATGTCCCCGTCCTAAAAAACAAGACAAGGGCAAAGCCGATCTCGGGACCGCCATTCGCTCCCAGTAGGATTCAAAGAACGTCGCCTCCCGAAGCAGCTCGGTTCCTGGTGGCACCCGAGCTGCTTGCGGACAAATCGCGCCGCTGCGCCAAATTCGGCTCATCGGTAGCGTTATCGCGTTCGGGCGTCCTTACCTGCGGGCTGACCTACGGCCACTGCGAACATGTCCATATCGACGGAGATCCGGTTTACGTCAAACACTCCGGGCGCCTGCGCGCGCTGCCAGTTCAAATGATCATCAACGGCATGCGCCAGAGGCTCAACGAGTCGGTCTAGCGCTCGCGTCATTCTGTTTAACTGAGGATCGCACCTATGAAGCCTGTCTACCTCGACAACAACGCAACCACACGGGTCGATCCTGAGGTCGTGCAAGCGATGTTGCCGTTCTTTAGGGATCAATTCGGCAACCCTTCGTCGGCACACGCTCTTGGCGCCTCAGTCAGTGCGGCGGTGAAAAAGGCGCGGAGGCAGTTGCAAGCTCTGATCGGCGCGGAGTTCGAGGATGAGATCACTTTCACCTCGGGTGGGACAGAAAGCGACAATGCAGCGCTTCTTTCAGCGCTCGAGGCGGCGCCCAACCGAACCGAGATCGTGACGTCCGCGGTCGAGCATCCCGCCGTGCTGACGCTCTGCGCGCATCTTGAGAAGACCCGCCGCCTCAAGGTGCACAGGATCCCGGTGGATTGCCGTGGTCGGCTCGATCTCGACGCCTATATGGCCGCCCTCACCCCACAGGTTGCAATCGTGTCAATAATGTGGGCGAACAACGAGACTGGTGTGATCTTCCCCGTGGCAAGGCTTTCCGAGTTGGCCAAGGAAGTGGGCGCCCTATTCCATACCGATGCTGTGCAGGCGGTCGGCAAGCTTCCGATGGACCTGAAGTCGACCGCAATCGACATGCTGTCGCTCTCCGGCCACAAGCTGCACGGGCCGAAAGGGATCGGTGCGCTTTTCGTAAAACGTGGCGTCGATTTCCATTCGCTGATCAAGGGGGGTCACCAAGAGCACAACCGGCGTGCTGGAACCGAGAATACGCCCGGCATAGCCGGGCTCGGCACGGCGGCCGAACTCGCCTTGAAATTCATGGACGACGAGACCACACGGGTAAAGTCGCTCCGCGATCGCCTGGAGGGCGGGATCCTCCAGCGCATCCCAAGCACCTGTGTCACTGGTGATCCCTTGCAACGGTTGCCCAACACCGCAAACATCTCCTTCGAACATGTCGAAAGTGATGGAATTCCACTTCTCCTCAGCCGCATTGGCATCGCGTGTTCCTCTGGCTCGGCCTGCACCTCCGGCTCTCTGGAACCAAGCCATGTCCTAAGCGCGATGAAAACGCCACACGCGGCAGTCCGCTTCTCCTTGGCGCGGGACAACAGCGAAGAGGACATCGACCGGGTGCTCGAGGTCATGCCGGGAATCGTGGGGAAGCTGCGCAGCTTTTCCGGTTCTGGGCCGGGTAGTCCGGTCTATGCGTGAGCCGCAGAAGAACAGGCTGCCTGTCATGACCGGTCGTGTCTCCCTCAACGATACGACCTTGCGCGATGGCGAGCAGGCGCCGGGCGTCGCCTTCACCACGACGGAAAAGCTGGAGATCGCTGAGTCTCTTGCGGCGGCTGGCGTGACAGAGATCGAGATCGGCACGCCGGTCATGGGCGTCGACGAGATGGAAACAATTCGCGCCGTGGTAGCGCGGCGTCTTCCGGTTCGGCTCATGGCCTGGTGCCGGATGACGTCGTTGGATCTCGATGCAGCGATCGAGAGCGGCGTCCAAGCGGTCAATTTGTCGCTGCCTGCGTCGGACATCCAACTTGCCGCCAAGCTCGGCCTCGACAAGGCGGGAGCGCTCCAGGTCATCGATCATATGGTCAGGCGCGCCGCCGATGCCGGCTTCTTCGTCGCGGTGGGCTGCGAGGATGCCTCGCGGGCCAATCGGGATCATCTCGCCCGCGTCATCGAGACGGCCGCACGCGCCGGCGCAAGCCGCGTGAGGCTGGCCGACACAGTCGGTGTTCTCGACCCGTTTTCGACCTTCGAACTTGTCGCCCAGCTCGTGGTGCAGTCTCCAATCGACCTTGAATTTCATGCGCACAACGATCTCGGACTTGCTGGCGCCAACACGCTGGCGGCGATCCGCGCAGGCGCGCGCCATGCCTCCGTCACCGTGCTGGGGCTCGGCGAGCGTGCGGGCAATGCCGCGCTGGAGGAGGTGGCCGCCGCAATGGCAGTCTTCGACGGCGCAGACACCGGCATTGAGCTGACCGCATTGCCCGGCCTCGCCGCCCAGGTGGCTTGGGCCGCCCGCCGGCAGACCGCAGCCACTAAGCCGATCGTCGGCGCCGATGTTTTCACCCACGAATCCGGCATTCACGTCGCAGGGCTGCTGAAGGACTCGCGTACTTATCAGGGGCTCGATCCGACTCTCGTGGGCCGCTGCCGGCGGATCGTCATCGGCAAGCATTCCGGCGCCACTGCGATTGCCCATGTGCTGAGCGAAAGCGGTCGCGATCTCGACCCGGATCTGGCAGCCGCGATGTTGGCCCGCGTCCGACGCGAGGCGGCCGAGACCAAATCGACCGTCACTGCAACTCGACTGGTCGAGCTCTACGATGGAATGTGCAGCGAGCCATCCCTCATCGAGCTGTGCGGGTCCAAGTCAGCCGTGCGCGAGCGCACAGAGGCCACAGTTTTGCGACCAGGAAGAATGCAATGAATTGTTCCGCTGACAGCCGCCCCATGGATGTCACCGACATCCTCGCACGACTGAAGCGCTTGTCGGCTGCAGAGGAATTCTTCTCAGTCCTAGGCGTCGCCTATGACCCGAAGGTACTGAATGTCTCGCGGCTCCATATCATGAAGCGTGTGGGCCAATACCTCGCCGAAGAAGATTTCTCCGGTCTGCCCGACCAGGTGATTGCCGCGAGGGTGCGCGCGACGCTCGAACGAGCTTACGAGGACTTTGCGATTTCCTCGCCGCTCACGCATCGGATTTTCAAGGTGCTCAAGGACCACGATCCGAACAAACCTGCCGCGCCGGGTCACACCTTTGTTCCGTTCGACTCGGTACTGAAGCGGTTCGGACGGGAATGATCGGCGACAAGGGTGCGACGCGACAATGTCGAGCAGCCGCCAAATGCGGTCATCACCACAGCGCCGTCAGAAGCAACCAGCCGAAGTTGTAGGAAAGGGGGAGCGCAAGAGACTTGGCACGAATAATGCGGACAAAGGAGATAACCGCAATGCCGGACCCGGACAGGAGCCTAGAGAAACCGCCAATGCACATCGTAATCTGCATCAAGCAGGTGCCGGACTCGGCACAGATAAGGGTCCATCCGGTCACGAACACGATCATGCGCCAGGGTGTTCCGACCATCATCAACCCTTACGACCTGTTCGCCCTCGAAGAAGCGCTCAGACTGCGCGACGCACATGGCGGCGAAGTCACTGTGCTCACCATGGGTCCGCCCATGGCAGAGGACGCGCTGCGCAAGGCGCTCGGTTACGGCGCCGACCGAGCGGTGCTCTTGACCGACCGCTATTTCGCCGGCTCCGACACGCTGGCAACCTCGTTCGCCCTTTCCCAGGCAATCGCGAAGATTGGCGAGACGTTCGGCACGCCAGACCTCGTCTTCACCGGCAAGCAGACGATCGATGGCGACACCGCCCAGGTCGGGCCCGGCATCGCCAAGCGCCTCGGACTCCTGCAACTGACCTATGTCGCGAAGATCCCGTCTGTCGACCTTGCTGCACGCGAGATCAAGGTCGAGCGCCGTTCCGAAGGCGGCACACAGATGCTGAAGAGCAGGCTCCCTTGCCTCATCACCATGCTGGAAGGCACAAACGAGATCCGCCGGGGCTCGATCCAGGACGCCTTGTGCGCCGCGCGCAGCCAGGTCTTGAAATGGAGCGCGGCCGACGCCGGCATTGAGGATCTCACCAAATGCGGCCTGCGCGGTTCACCGACGGTCGTCAAACGTGTTTTCGCCCCTCCTGCTCGAGCTGAAAAGGCGGCACAAATCGACACCGCCGAGAAGGCCTTGCGCGATGTCGCTGACGAACTCATCACCGCAATCTTCACCCGCCAGCCGGCGCTGGAACATGAGCTCGCCTTTAACGGCGGCGCGTGACGGCAAGGAGCAAAACGATGTCGACCGCGAACGGAGAAACCCCTCGCCCTGCCGCCGGCCGCGCCGGCATAAAGAAGGAATTGCCCGCCCATTTCAAGGACTATCGGCACGTTTGGGTTTTCATCGAGCTCGAACGTGGCGAGGTCCATCCGGTATCATTCGAACTGCTCGGCGAAGGCCGCAACTTAGCAGACAAGCTTCAGGTCCAGCTTGCAGGCGTCGTGCTTGGACCGCCGGGAGAGGCCGTCGGGAACGCCGTTGCCGAAGCATTCGCGTATGGCGCTGACCTTGTCTACATCGCCGAGGCGCCCCTGCTCGCCGACTATCGGAATGAACCTTTCACCAAGGCGCTGACGGATCTGGTCGATACCCACAAACCCGAAATCCTTCTTCTCGGTGCCACCACACTGGGCAGGGATCTTGCCGGCTCCGTGGCGACGACCTTGCAGACGGGGCTCACGGCCGACTGCACCGAACTCGATGTGGATACCGACAGTTCGCTCGCCGCCACGCGTCCGACTTTCGGCGGTTCCTTGTTGTGCACGATCTATACGCTCAATTTCCGCCCGCAGATGGCGACCGTGCGGCCGAGGGTCATGCCCATGCCGCAGCGGACGGATAAACCGGTCGGGCGTGTCATCCGGCACAAGCTTTCGCTTGCCGAGGACGAGATCGCTACCAAAGTCCTCGGCTTCCTGCCGGACAATCAGTCGGCGAAGGCAAACCTTGCCTATGCCGACGTCGTGGTTGCGGGAGGCCTTGGTCTTGGCGCGGCGGAGAACCTGCAGCTTGTGAAGAACCTCGCACGAGCAATCGGCGCCGAGCACGGCTGTTCGCGTCCGTTGGTCCAGAAGAGCTGGATGCCAGCTGATCGGCAGATCGGCCAAACTGGCAAGACGATCCGGCCGAAGCTTTACATAGCGGCCGGGATTTCCGGCGCCGTCCAGCATCGGGTTGGCGTGGAGGGGGCGGATCTCATCGTGGCCATCAACACCGACCCGAACGCGCCGATTTTCGATTTCGCTCACCTCGGAATCGTCACCGACGCGATCCGCTTCCTGCCCGCACTGACGGAAGCCTTCACCCGGCGGCTGTCGCCCCACAGTCGCGATAAGCTTTCGAGCTAAGGGGATGGACATGATCGAGGAAAACTTCGACGCCATTGTTGTTGGGGCAGGCATGTCCGGAAACGCAGCTGCTTACACCATGGCCAGCCATGGCCTGAAGGTGCTGCAGTTGGAGCGGGGTGAATATCCGGGCTCCAAGAATGTCCAGGGTGCCATCATGTACGCGAACATGCTGGAGAAGATCATCCCGGATTTCCGGGATGATGCGCCTCTCGAGCGGCATTTGGTTGAACAGCGGCTTTGGGTGATGGACGACACATCCCATACAGGGATTCACTATAGGTCGGACGACTTCAATGAGGCGAAGCCCAACCGGTACACGATCATCCGTGCCCAGTTCGATAAATGGTTTTCGCGTAAGGTGCGCGCGGCCGGCGCGACCGTTCTGTGCGAGACGACCGTGACGGAACTCATCCGTGATGCCAATGACAGGGTGATCGGCGTCCGCACAGACCGGGCGGGCGGAGCCATCTACGCGGACGTGGTCGTTCTCGCAGAAGGTGTCTGCGGACTGCTTGGCACTCGAGCCGGCCTGCGCGAGATGCCAAAGCCGCAAACCGTGGCCCTCGCCGTCAAGGAAATGCATTTCTTGCCCGAAGAGGTCATTGAGCAGCGGTTCGGCGTAAAGGGCGATGAGGGCTGCGTGATCGAGGCGGTGGGCACGACCTCCCGCAGCATGGCCGGGCTCGGCTTCCTCTATACCAACAAGGAGTCCATCTCACTGGGCATTGGCTGCCTCGTCTCCGATTTTGCCGCGATGGTCGAGAGCCCCTACGTTCTCCTTGATGCCTTGAAGAGCCATCCTTCGATCCGGCCGCTGATCGCCGGCTCGGAAGTGAAAGAATATTCCGCACACCTCATTCCCGAAGGCGGCTACAAGGCTATTCCGCAGCTCTTTGGCGATGGTTGGGTCGTGGTCGGCGATGCCGCGCAACTGAACAACGCCATTCACCGCGAGGGTTCGAACCTCGCCATGACCTCCGGCCGCATTGCGGCTGAGGCAATCGTCGAGGTCAAGAGCCGCAACGGTCCGATGAACAAACGGAATCTCGCCCTTTACAAAGCCATGCTGGACAAGTCCTTCGTGGTCAAGGACCTTAGGAAATACAAAGACATGCCGGCCTTGCTCCACACCAATTCATGCAATTATTTCACGACTTATCCGCGGTTGATGTCGCAAGCTGCGCAGAACTTCATGCGTGTCGACGGCACGCCGAAGATCGAGAAGGAAAAGGCGACCACGGCGGCCTTCATCAAGGCGCGCTCGCGCTGGGGGCTGGTCAGCGACGCGGTCCGCCTTGCATTGGCGTGGCGCTGAGGGGAGACGAAATGACCAGCGCAGCGACGAAGTCACGTGTCGAGGACAAGCTTTACCAGAACCGCTACTTGGTGGATTCCGGCCGCCCGCACATCAAAGTGCGACCGCACCAGAAGCCGAGCGCGAATTTGCTCGCGCTGACCCACGTCTGCCCGGCGAAATGTTATGAGTTGAACGACAAGGGTCAAGTGGAGATCACTGCCGACGGCTGCATGGAGTGCGGCACCTGCCGGATTTTGTGCGGGACGACTGGTGAGATCGAGTGGAACTATCCACGCGGCGGTTTCGGAATCCTCTTTAAATTCGGATGACCGGCGCACGCATGCCCTAAGCAGATACCGCGCTCAGGGACTCTACGATATGTGAAGGTGCTGACCGCGCCAAGCGAGCTGGAGATTACGCTCGCCATACGCTGGGCAATTGTCGTGAACGTCCTGCCCACGTTTCTGCAGACGGGTGATGGAGAAGTCGTCGTCTGGACGCTGAAGGAGAGCCGGAGATTGCCGCCACTGCCGGCAACACCCACGCACCTCAATCAGGCACTCGCCGCCTCATACCACAGGCTGTACCAGATCGAGCGGATTGCGGCTGCCGGCCAGTCGCATTGGCGCCTCCGCAGCAAGGTATCTCCCCTTACGGCCGGCGTCCGAACCATGCCGCTTGTCGCCCGCATCTGACGGAACGCTAGTGGCTGATCGACGCGATTGACAAGGCCGGTTGGGTTTTGCCAGGGCGGCTCGTAATCCTGGCCTCACGCCCTGGATAATCGGCTACGCCCTGCGCCGGCATGGTATCAAGGTTAAGAAATTCGGGACGTCGTGATGACGTCATGCGTAAGCAGCCCGGAGTGGTCTCGCTCACACTCTGCGCGCCCGAGGCTGCTAGCCTCGCGACCCTATTTGCCTGTCCACTGTCGTAAGCCCGACAGGTGTGTCGGAGCAATCCGAAGGAATGTGACACGGGAAGCCTATTCAATGAACCGAAACAGCTCTTTGGGCTGGCATAGCTCTTGCGCTTTGAACTGCGACATCACGCAGCAACGGAGCCGTTCATGTCTGCACCGGCAATTTCGCTTGAGAGCCTCAGCACGACATTCGGTGACCAGTTGCTTGGCACCATGAAACTCGGGGGCTGCGCGTCTTCGTCCTGCGGCTCGTCGACAAAGCCCGACGACACGGATCCGGCTGTCTGGGAGAAGATCAAGGATCACCCCTGCTTTTCAGAAGAGGCGCATCACTATTTCGCGCGTATGCACGTCGCGGTCGCGCCGGGCTGCAACATCCAGTGCAACTACTGCAATCGCAAATATGACTGCGCCAACGAAAGCCGGCCTGGGGTGGCCTCTGAAAAGCTGACGCCCGATCAGGCGCTACGCAAGGTGATCGCGGTCGCCAATGAGGTGCCGCAGCTTTCCGTGCTCGGCATCGCCGGACCGGGCGACGCCTGCTACGACTGGAAGAAGACGAAGGCGACCTTCGCCAGGGTCGCCAGGGAAATCCCAGACATCAAGTTTTGCATATCCACGAATGGGCTGGCGCTGCCCGACCATGTCGATGAGCTTGCTGACATGAATGTCGATCACGTGACGATCACGATCAACATGGTCGACCCTGAGGTCGGTGCAAAGATCTATCCTTGGATCTTTCACGATCATCGCCGCTACGTCGGCATTGAAGCCACCCGGATCCTGCACCAGCGGCAGATGTTGGGCCTGGAGATGCTGACCGCGCGGGGCATCCTCACCAAAATCAACTCGGTGGTGATCCCGGGCGTGAATGATGAGCATCTGATCGAGGTGAATAGATGGATTAAGGAGCGAGGCGCGTTCCTGCACAACCTTATGCCGCTGATTTCGGACCCGGCCCACGGCACGCACTACGGTCTGAGCGGGCAGCGCGGCCCAAACGCAATGGAGATGAAGGCTCTTCAGGATCGTGTCGAAAACGGCGCCCAGTTGATGCGCCACTGCCGGCAGTGCCGGGCAGATGCCGTGGGCCTGCTCGGAGAAGATCGTGGCCAGGAATTCACAGTCGACCGGATCCCCGGCGAGGTCACCTACGATGCCAGCAAACGCAAGGCCTATCGGGAGCTGGTCGCGGAGGAGCGCCGTGATCACGTCGAGGCTAGGAGAGAAGCGATCGGATTGGTCAAGGCAGCGAGCCCCGGCAAGTCCCTTCTCTTCGCGGTGGCGACCAAGGGCGGCGGCCGCGTCAATGAGCATTTCGGCCATGCGAAGGAATTCCAGGTTTATCAAGCCTCGCTGAAAGGGATCAGCTTCGTCGGGCATCGGAAGGTGGACAAGTATTGCCTTGGCGGCTGGGGCGCAGAAGCCGCCCTCGATGGCGTCATCGCAGCGCTTCAAGGCATAGATATCGTGCTGTGCGCCAAGATTGGAAATTGCCCGCAGGATCAGCTCGCGGAGGCTGGAATCAGAGCCACCGACGCCTGTGCCCATGACTATATCGAGACAGCAATCAGCGCGATTTACATCGCCGCATCTGGGACCCCCACACTCGCGGCGACGGCCTGAGCTGTCTCATTCATTCGGACCAGGAGTTAAAATGGCTTTCAAGATCATCGCATCCCAATGCACCCAATGCGGCGCCTGCGAATTCGAATGTCCTTCCGGCGCGATCAAGTTCAAAGGCGAGAGCTACGTGATCGAGTCACAGAAGTGTACCGAATGCGAGGGGGTCTTCGATGCGCAGCAATGTGCCTCGGTATGTCCGGTGCCGAAGACCTGCGTTCCTGCGTAACGGACATTGGACTGCCGACATGGTTGGGGGCTGCCTACGCAGGACGCCTGGAACGCCTTGTTCGCAATCTCAGCCGCAAGAGAAATCAGGGAACGGACATGTCGCTCGGACGCGAAGAGGAGATCGAAATCCGCAGGCCTCCACGATTCATGCCGGGAGAGCGGGTACGTGCCACTCGCCACATAAAGAATGACGGCACCTATCCTGGCAGGGAGATCGGCGAAAATCTCGTGCGGAAGGGGGACGAGGGATATGTGCGCGACATTGGCACCTTCCTCCAGCAGTTCTTCATCTATGCGGTCGAGTGGATCGACCGTGGCACCGTCGTCGGTATGCGAGCGCGTGAACTGATGAGCCTCGACAAGGCCGAGGCGCCCTGCAGTGCTGAAAGCAATACCAATGAAGGGACGGCCAGATGAAAGTCATGATCCGCAGGACCGATGCTGGTTTGTCGGCGTATGTCCCCAAAAAGGACCTCGAAGAGCCGATCATCAAACTCGAGAAGGAAGAGTTGTGGGGCGGAACGGTCACGCTCAGGAACGGGTGGCGGCTCCTCCTACCCGATCTCCCACATGATACGCGTCTGCCGATCACCGTCGAGGCAAGGAAGATTTCCGAAGAGGGCTGATGCTGCCCCTAGGTGCGTCGCGAGGAAACGAGATGAACACGATCCTGACATCGGGCCACCTCGTCATTGTGCGGGACAGTTTTGCTGAAAAGCTGCTTGACCTGGCGAAGGAAGCGCTCGCCGCCGATGAGGTGATCCCCTATCTCGGTCCGGGTCTTCTTGAGTTGAACTGTGTGGAACCGCCTGTGCCGCATAGCCCGGAGGTTGTTGCCGCGGCACTCAATGCACGGGCTCCAGCCCCTTCCAGGATCCGCACCAATATGTGGTCGGTTGCACAGTTCATCGAACAGCGCCGGCATCGCCGGACGCTTCAAGCTTGGATGACCGACATATTCGCAGCGCCGGTGGGGCCGACCCCCTTCCACGCCTGGCTCGCAAGGCTGCCACTCTCCCTCATCATCGACAGCTGGTATGACAGCGCGATGCGCACGGCTCTGGTAGAGACCGGCCGAACGGACGTCGTTGAGATACAAGGCGTCACGCGCGCGAATGAAATCGGCAACATTTGGACGAAAACCTACGATTTGTCCGGGAGGGAGCTCGACCCCCGATTGGGGGCCAAGACGGTTCTCTATTCACCTCACGGGAGTATTAAGCCCGCGCAAAACTTTCTCGTCGCAGATTCCGACTACGTCGAAGTCCTGTCCGAAATTGATATCCAGACACCGATCCCAGACGCTGTGAAGGAACGGCGCATCACCCGTGGATTTTTCTTCGTTGGCTGCCGCTTCAACGATCAGATGCTGCGCACCTACGCCAGACAGATCATGAAGCGCTCCCGCGGTCCCTATTGCACCGTAATGGACGCCGAAACCCTGACCAGAAACGAAGCGCGTTTCCTTGCGGCAAGCGGAATCACGGTGATCGACATGCCACTAAGTCAAGCGGCGGCTCGGCTTGTGGGAACGGGCACGGCTGCAGGTTGAGGACGGGATTAACAATGACGGATGCCTTTGATGATGTCTGCTTCGGCTTTCCTCGAAGGCGCAAAATGCAGTCGGGAATACACCCGTGAACAGTGATGCTGCCAGTAGCGCAACGAACGCACTGAATTCGTTGACCCATGTTGAAGCGGCGCGCTGGGGCCCGGATTTGAGTACGCTGTTGCGCATCACGCGTATGAATCTGCGCCATCCGTGGCAGGTTGCCCTCGCTATGGGCTCGACGATCATGGCGGCAATCCTCCAGTTGCTCATTCCCCAGCTTCTCGGCCGGGCTGTCGACCAGACCCAGACAGCTATCGGGGGCGGCGTCGCGGGGGCCGCGGCAGGACAAGCGCTCTGGGCCCCGGCTCTCCTGCTGCTCGCCGTCAGCGCGCTACGCGGCGTTTTCACGATGGCGCAGAACTATTTTGCCGAAGCCGTCGGGCATCATGTCGCGTACGAATTGCGGCTCGCCTACTACGACAAGATCCAGCGTCTCAGCTTTTCCTTTCACGACCGGGTCCATTCAGGCGATCTGATAACCGCCGGAATGCTCGATCTCGAAGGCGTGCGGATGTATTTTTCCACCGGGCTTATGCGGGTGCTCCTGCTGACGATGCTGATCGGGATTGGCGCTTACATGATGATCTCGACCGATCCCATGCTCGGCTTGGCCGCGCTCAGCTTCGTGCCTTTTGTCGCTTGGCGCTCATCGACCACACAGCTTAAGCTGCGCGCCACCTGGCTCGACCTCTATGAGCGCCTTTCGGTACTAAGCCGCGTGATGAAGGAAAATCTCGCAGGTATCCGCGTGGTCCGCGCTTTTGCGGCTCAATCCTATGAGATGCTGAAGTTCGACGGCGCTTCCAAGAACGCGCTCGACCTCGCCAACGATCTCGTTGACATCTACGTACCCAACACGTCGGCGATGACCTTGTCCTACTTTTTCGCAATGGGATTGGTGCTTGGGATCGGTGGCAACAAGCTCGTCGCTGGCGAGATCAGCGTCGGAACCATGGCGACCTTCCTGACCTTCATGACCATGCTGCAAATGCCAGTCCGCCAGATCGGTCTCATGGTCAATGCGTTTGCCCGCGCTTCTAGCTGCGGTTCGCGGCTTTTCGGTCTCCTCGATCAGGAGATCACCATCAGGGATGCTCTCGAGGCCAGACCGCTTGAGATAAGTGACGGCACTCTGCGCTTCCACAATGTCTCATTTGCCTACCCCAACGCCGAAAACCGCGCCATTCTGAAGAACCTCAGCTTTGAGGCCCGGAGAGGCGAGACGATCGCTATCGTCGGTCCGCCGGGTTCCGGCAAATCGACGATGGCTCATCTGGTCCCCCGCTTTTACGACGTGACCGGTGGCGCCATCACGTTGGACGGCCAGGACATACGCAATGTCACCCTCGAGAGCCTTCGCAAGGCGGTCGCGGTTGTACAGCAGGATGCGTTCCTATTCACCACAACGATCGAGAACAACATCGCTTATGGCGATCCCTGGGCGAAGAGACAGCGAATTGAACGCGCTGGAGAATTCGCCCAGCTCCACGACTACATCCTCGGGCTCCCGGCAGGGTATGAGACGGTCGTGGGCGAACGCGGCGTTTCTCTCTCTGGCGGCCAGCGCCAGCGTCTCACGATTGCTCGCACCATGATGCTGCGCCCCTCCGTCATCATTTTCGACGACTCGATGGCCGCGATCGATGCCGGCACCGAGCTGCGCATTCGCGCGGCGATGCGGCGCTTCGCAAAGGATCGGGTGACGATCATCATCGCGCACCGGCTGAGTGCGCTTAAGCATGCCGATCAAATCCTTTTTGTCGATAACGGCGAAATCGTAGAACGCGGCACGCATGAAGAGCTTCTGGCGAAGCGGGGACGCTACAGGGCCCTTTACGATCTCCAGACGTGCCCGGGTGATAGCATTATTAGCCAGGATGGGGGCGCCCGCTGATGGACCAGGGCCGCGGCGAACTCGAAGCCGAACCTGACGACGGGAGACGCCCTCCGCGCGCGGTCGTCGGCTCGCACCGGATCGAGGAGGAGATGTTCGGCCGGGCTTTCGACAAGAGCATCCTCCGTCGCATCTGGGGCTTCGTCCATCCCTACCGGGCAAAGGTAGTTGTCACGATTGTCGCGATGCTGATCTTCACCGGGACGCAGCTTCTCATCCCCTTGATCATCCGCTACGCGATCGACCTCGGCATGAACCCGGCAAGGCCCGATCGCTCAGCCCAGCTTGCGGCCGTCGGCGCGTTCCTTTCGGCGATTTTGGTCAATTTCGCCGCCGGCTACATGCAGGAAGCCTTGGATGGGAAAATGGCCGAAACTGTCCTGTTCGACATCCGCCGCGCCATGTTTGGCCATCTGCAAAAGGTTTCGCTCTCTTTCATGGACAAGACCGAGGTCGGACGCCTGATGTCGCGCCTGCAAGGCGACGTTAACTCCATACAGGAGTTCCTGGAAACTTCGGTATATTCCCTAGGCGATGTTGCGCTTCTCTTCGGCATCGTTTTCGTAATGCTGTGGCTCGACTTTCGCCTCGGCCTCCTGACGCTATCGGTTCTGCCGATCCTGGTGATCGTCCGCATTGTCTGGTTGCCGCGTGCCCGCGACGCCTTCATGGCTGCACACGAAACCAATTCCGTCGTCAATGGCGCGCTGGCCGAAGCCATTCACGGCGTGCGGACCATACAGTCAATGGACCGCCAGCAGGTGAATTTCAGTCTTTTTGACGATCGGGCCCATGCCAACCTCAGGACCCACCTGATCGCTGCCAGATATGCACTGGTCATGGTGCCCATCGTCGATGGCATCACCGGCCTCGCCTTGGCCGCCGTTATTGTGGTCGGCGGCTCGATGGTCATGAATAGCCGTATAGATGTGGGCGTGTTGGTAGCCTACCTATTTTACATCCAGCGCTTCTTTGACCCGATCCGCTCACTCACCCTGCAATATTCGGTCATGCAGCGCGCCATGGCCTCAGGCAAGCGCCTGACGGATGTGCTCGACGTCAAGATCGATGTTAAGGACAAACCCAATGCCGAGGTGCTTTCGCCCGAAATGGACGGCTCGGTCGAGTTTAGGGACGTCACCTTCGGCTACGATCCGAACCGTTCGGTTCTGAAAAATGTCTCGTTCAAGGTCAATCCGGGCGAGACGGTCGCACTAGTCGGACCGAGCGGTTCTGGCAAATCGAGTGCGATGGCCCTGGTCCACCGCTTCTATGATGTTCAGCAGGGTCAGGTGCTGGTCGGCGGACATGATGTACGCGACCTCACCCAGGAATCGCTCGGCCGCCAGGTCGCCATGGTGCTGCAGGAGCCATTCCTGTTCACCGGGACGGTCTTCGAGAACATTCGATACCAGAAGACGGAAGCCACGCGCGACAAGGTGATCGAGGCGGCCAAGGCTGTCGGCGCGCATGACTTCGTCATGAGCCTCGCCGACGGGTATGAGACCCAACTTGGCGAACGCGGCGACAACTTATCTCTCGGCCAGCGCCAGCTTATCAGTTTCGCCCGCGCCCTCGTCGCTGACGCCAAGATCCTCGTGCTCGACGAAGCTACCGCCAATATCGACAGCTACACGGAATTGCAGATTCAGAAGGCTCTGATCAAGCTGCTTGAAGGGCGGACTGGCCTCGTCATCGCCCACCGTCTCGCCACGGTCCGGGGGGCCGACCGCATCATCGTGCTTCAGAATGGCCAAGTTATTGCGACTGGCAACCACGATGAGTTAATAGCCATGGGCGGCCTGTATTCCAAACTCTACTATCTCAACTACGCCTCCTTCGACGACCTTCCCGAACACGATACCACCGTCCAAGCTGGCTCTCAGACCTGACATCTTGGCGGCCTTGTGGTAGTGGCGTTGACTTTCGGGCGTGTCGGCAGACCACTCAGGCCACCGCATCCGGCCAGCAGCCAGCACTCAAGAACGAGCACTCCTCGCAATTCGTGAAGACCGGCTGCGAACGATTTCCTCCAGCATCGTATCCGACCGCGGTGCACCACCATCATCGGGCGAGCTCGCTGGAGGTGTTGGCTGGGCGTCGCAAAGCCGCTCGCGAGCGCGCCCTCAATAGCGCCGTAGCGAGTGACGGCTTTGCCACCGACGGGCCGCTGATGAAGCTGGATTAGTGGGCGCCGCACCGACGCCGCCCCGGGCGAGAAGAACCTCCTGCGGCTGGCTATGGGCAACGACTAGCGCCAGCGCGACGAGCAGACGCGTGCCGGCATCGTGACGCGCTCGGCTACCCTCTCCTTAGGATCGTGCATGTTCACACGATGGCCCAGACGCCAGCCAACGCACAAGCTGGTATTCTGTGCCGCCTGCTCGTCGTCAGTTTGGCCTCCTCCCGATTGCCCGCCCCACCACGTGCAAGCTCGAGCACATGGTCAGCCAAGTCGAGCCATGATTTCGGACTGAATGGTCCTCGCGGTGTAAAGGGAAGCATCTAGCGGCAGATTTCCAAATGCCATTTGACAAAGCAGGTAGTTGGCACCTGCCTCTTCCAACTGATCTAGCAGAGCTTTTCGCACAGACTCTGCTGATCCTACCACGCACAATTCACTCTCGACTGCCGCATCGAAGGTTAGCGGCAAGTTTGGTGGAGTGGGGATAGCGTTAAGCTCGTAAAGGAATTGGAAGCTCTTGAGCCAGCGTGCGTAAGCAGGTGCCGCGAGCGAATAGGCATGTGTGTCACAACGCCCAATCACGACCATGCGGAGCAATCCGACAAATCTCCCTTGATCCCCGCCGCCTGCGTTGTCCTCTCGATAGGCGCGGAACGCATCAGTAGTTTTGCGAACAGAAGAGGAAGGTCCTACACACGCGATATTTGTTCCATTCGCAGCGGCCCAAGCTGTGGACTCGGGTCGATTGGCAGCGACCCATGTGGGCGGATGTGGACGCTGATGAGGTCTTAGCGTCAAAGGAACGTCATTGAGATCAAAATGGCGGCCTTGATAGCATAGCGTGCCGACCTCCCTCGAATTCACAAGTATTTGCATAAGAATTTCGCTGGCTTCGGCATAACGGCCCGGCACCGCGTCCGCACCAATCCCGAAGTAGCCCAATTCGGTCGGGAGAGCACCGCGCCCTATGCCCAGTTCGAGCCTGCCACCGCTCAACTGGTCCAGCATACAGATCTCTTCGAACGCACGCAGCGGATGATAAAGCGCAAGCAGCATCACCAAGGGTCCGAGACGCAAGCGCCGGGTGCGCTGGGCGACGCTCGATAAGAACAGATTCGGCGATGGACCTCTCCCATGGGGAGTACAGTGGTGTTCTGCGAGATGATAGGCATAGAACCCTAGCTGATCGCACGCCTCTGCTAATATCAGGCGATCTTCGTACTGCCGGCCTATATCGCGGCCATCCTCATCCAAATGATCGAAGATGCCGAAAGCCAGGTTTGAAGGAAAGACGTTTGTCACTCTTTAAGTCCCCGATTTTAAAAGCAGGCTGTTTTCTTGCTGGGATCACCAGCAAGTCGGAAGAGATGTGTGTGATCGCCGATTAGCGTCAGCGTAACGAAGAAGCAGAGCCTGACGCTTCCCTGCCTCTGGAGCTTGGCACCGTTAAGCTTCCAGCAATGTCGCCAGCGGCAGCAAGAAATTCATCCATCTGCTCTTTTGTGCCGATGCTGACGCGGATACAGTGTTCCAAGCCTTTGTCCGGAAAAAACGCGACAAGTATCTTTTGCCTCTCCAATGCTGCTTGCCACCATGAGCCGTCCTGTCCCGCGGGCACACGGGCCAGCAAGAAATTTGCGCGGGAGGGTGTTACGGAAAATCCGAGTTGCGATAGTGCAACTGTCACTCGCTCTCGTTCATCCTTGATGTGCTTGTGGTTGTCTGCGTAGGCGCCGCGATGCGCAAGCACGCTGATACCAACGGCATGCCCGATCACGTTCATGTTGAAGACGTTCTGGATGTTTCGCAGCCTTCCAATAATTTCAGGGTGACCGAAACCGAAACCGACGCGAATGCCGGCGGCGGCATAGCTTTTCGAGAATGACCTCAAGACCAGAAGGTTCGAATACCGGTTGATGAGGCGCAGTCCGTGATCGGGTGCAAAGTCGACGTAGGCCTCATCGAGGACAATCAAGCGGTCCGATTGTGCTACGAGGCGTTCGATATCGCTTATCGGGAGGAATGTTCCGGTCGGATTGTTTGGATTGGCCAACATAATAAACTTGGCGTCTTTTGCCGGACCAGAAAGCAATTGCTCCATTGGCAGGGAATGAGCTTGACATCCGATTTCGAGGAACTCAGCGCCCTGGAGCATGGCAAGTTTGCGGTTGAACGAAAACCCTGGCGACATCATCGCAACCTTGTCGCCGGGTGCGAGGAAAGCTCTGTAGATCAGTCCGAGCAGTTCAGACGACCCGTTGCCAGCGATGACCTGATCCCTGGAAACGCCATAGGCGCTGGACGCTGCTTCCCTCAGTCTGAAGTTATCGTCATCCGGATATAGATACTGGCGCTTGAGGGCCGCCACTGCACTTTGCATTATGATTGGCGGCAACGGAAACGGGTTCTCATTCGTATTCAGCTTGATAAAATTTGCGTCCGGCGCTGGTCCGTTGGACGGCAGAGCATCCAACTGTCGTGTCACTTGCGAAAGAGCCGAAAGCACAGTTTGCAGTTTTGCGTCGGACATATTTAACTCCGTTTCAGTCACACAGGGGCATCCGCATGAGCTCGCAACGAGAGCAACATGGCGGACGGGATTGGACGATGGCAGGGTTGCCTTTCACACAATGGTCGCAGCGCCGGCTGACATGGGAATTCAGCCACCTGTCCTCGGTCGAATCGAGTTGACGCGCACGCGGATCTGCATCGCTGCGCGGCGCCAAGGCGCTAAGCTGCTCAGCTCATGCCCAGGGTCATGCTTTCAAAGACGCTTGATCTCGACGCCGTATTTCCTCAGCACGTAGCCAATCTGGCGCGGGGTCAGCCCAAGCAAGCGCGCTGCCTTTGCCTGCACCCAGCCACATCTTTCCATGGCAGCAATGACGCGCTCTATATCGGGCGTCCTCGCGCCAATTGGGTGGGTTGCGCCGGCAAGTGGGTTAGTCGCGGCCGAACTGGCGGCCTCGTCCGGGGGCGTGGCCAAATTCGCTGACTCCGGCAGGATCGGCGGTGGTTGCAGCGCGGCCTTGCCCGATCTGCACTTCCACAGCGCCTCGGCAAAGCATTGGCCTTGGGAGCAGGCAAAGTCGTTTCTCCCGATTGACAGTCCCTCGGCCAGGATCGCTGTCCGGTGCACGCAATTTTCAAGCTCGCGAATGTTGCCGGGAAACTCACATTTCATCAGCACTTCAATCGCACGCGGATCGAAGGTGAGCGTACAGCCGTTCTCGTCGTTGAACTTCTTGAGAAACTCAGCTGCGAGGAGCGGAATATCGCTGCGCCTTTGGCGCAATGCTGGTACCAGCAAGGGAACCACGTTGATGCGGTAGTATAGGTCGGCGCGGAACTCATTCCTTGCAACCGCCTCTTCCAGGTTCCTGTTCGTGGCGGCAATCACGCGAACATCGACCTTGATGGTCTGATTGCTGCCGACGCGCTCAAACTCCTGCTCCTGCAGCACGCGCAGTAGCTTTGCCTGGAACGAGGCCGAGATCTCGCCGATCTCATCCAGAAACAACGTCCCCTTGTCAGCGAGCTCAAAACGCCCCTTGCGGGAATTGAATGCGCTTGTGAAGGCACCCTTCTCATGACCGAACAATTCGGATTCCAGGACTGTCTCTGGGAGCGCTGCACAATTGAGTTTAACGAAGGGCCGCTTGGCGCGCGGCGACAACTCGTGAATTGCCTTGGCAGCCAGCTCCTTCCCGGTACCGGACTCACCTCGCAACAGAACTGTGGTTTTTGCCTTCGCTACGACCGCGATCTTCTCCAGCAGGGCGCTTATCGCCGGACTGTCACCAATCATCCCCTCGACGTGGACCTTTTTGCGCCGGGGTGCAGGGTGCTTAACATCAGAAAATTTCGTTTGCAGCCGATGTTCCAGCTCCGGCGTTCGCTCGCGGTCGACCGCGGAGAAGCGATGCAACTTGACTGTCTGTCCCACCATGTTGGCAATCATGGTAAGCAGCCGGACATCATCGTCGAGCCGATAGCTTGACCTGCTTTCCAAAACCCGGTCCAAAGTCAGCGCGCCTATGGCGTTCCCATCAACACGAATGGGAACGCCGATGAACGACACGGTGTCGGAGGCCCCAAGCACCTCGATATCAGCGGCAGTGAAGGTCGGATGCATCACTATGTCGTCGGCGACAAGCGGCGTGTTGGTCGTCACAATCTGGTCGATGGCGTTGCGCGGCAGGCGCGAGCGGGAGGGCTCATTGCCGTTCGTGCCGCAGCCGCTGGCCACTGTGATGTCCAGTCCGCCCTCGGCATCGCAGAGAGCGATGATGCCGTGCCGCATCTGCACAAACGAGTGCAGGAGATCGACTACCTTGGCCAACTTGAGTTCGAGCCGGGCGGCATCGGCGAGTACTTTCGATATTTCGAAGATGCCGGTTAGCGCGCGCTCGTGCAATGCCACACTCGCAGGATTCGTGTCGGACTTTGGACAACCCTTTATCGCATTCGGCAGCGATATGCCGCAGTCGCGGGCATTCTGTTCTGACTTGCTAATGTTGTGGTGCATGTGATCCTCGATCTCGCGCCATCAAATCTAGGCTGGCGGCATGTGCGCCGCGACATCGTGGGCACGCGCGAAAATGCTCCGACGTGAACTCGTGCCGCCGCCGTGTGGTCGAGTGCAAAGCGGGTCTAGCCCTGACGCATCGCTTGGCTACTCCCTCCACGAGGCTTGGCCATGTTATTGGCTTGCCCCGGGCAAACACACGTTGTTTTCAAAAGACTGGAGCGAGGCGGCATAGTCAATCGAGCTTTCTTTCATCTGTGAAAGGAAACCTCGCGGCCTATGATAGGATTCATCAGTTCTATCTTTGCGTTGAAGCAGAAATACCTGGGCCGGCCATGCGTTGCCCGAGCGGCTGACCGCGCGGAGTGTAAATGCGGGGCCGTGCCATTCACCAGCGCCCGCGAAGGAGGGTCGGGAGCGATAATAACCGCCAACGGCACTGGTCGGTTGCGGCAACCGCCATCTTTCTCGAGTTGATCAGGCGGCGGCGATGTCGGGTGTGAAGGCGCGAAGCTGGCGTTGAGTACGACTTCCTAGGCGGTGCTCGCAACTTTATGAATCGCATCGTCGTGGTCAGCACCATCACTGGGGGCCGAAATCGGCACACTCAATGAGCGTATCGAAAAGTCTGAACAGATTACGATGCGACCGCTTGGAAACGGCTGCCCCTGCTGCGCATAGGCGCTAAGATAGCTTTGGCATGGACTGAAACTTGCGCTTTCGTGGTGGTTCGCGCCAGCGATATCGCAAGGCATGGAGATTTTGGCGCA
>NZ_JAMYPB010000062.1:0-28095 GCF_040320135.1 Mesorhizobium sp. M0772
ATCCGAGAGCCTCCGTTGTGTGGGGGGCGCGGAGATTTTTATATGCCACCGTATGGGGGGTGACTGGGTCTCCGTGTGGGGCTGCGACGCGGGGCCGCGCGTTTCCAGCGGCGCCGTGCGCGGCTCCGCCAGCTTCGCCATGATCCAGAAGCGGGCGGCGGAAATCGACTATTCCACCGAAGAGACCAATTTCACTTTGGCGCTGACGACGCTGGCGGCGCGGCTCGACCGGCGCTCGCTGGTGATCATCTTCACCGACTTCGTCGATCCGATCAGCGCCGAACTGATGCTGCGCACGGTCGGCCGGCTCACCGAACGGCATCTGGTGCTGTTCATGATGATGAAGGATGTCGAACTGGAGACACTGGCCGACATGCCGCCGGACGCACCGGAGGATGTGGCGCGCTCCGTCGTCGCCGGCGGGCTGCTGCGCGAAAGGCAGGTCGTCATCGGCAGGCTCAGGCTGCTCGGCGCGCATGTCATCGAAGCCGACCACCAGAGGCTCGGACCGGCGCTGGTCGAGCGCTATCTCGAGCTGAAGCGAGAGGATCTGTTGTGAACGCGCTGGTCGGCAAGGATGCCGTGCGCCAGTCGCTGGCGAGCTTCCGTTCGGAGCGCGAGGCCGACTGGAAGGCGTTCGAGGCGCTGCTCGCCCGGGTCGAGAAACGCGCGCCGCGCACGCTCTCGGAAGACGAACTGCTGTCGCTGCCGCTGCTCTACCGCTCGGCGCTGTCCTCGCTCTCGGTGGCGCGGGCGACCTCGCTCGACAATGCCTTGGTCGGCTATCTCGAGGCGCTGTGCCTGCGCGGCTATTTCTACCTCTATGGCGCACGCCGAGGGTTGCGGCAGCGCATCGGCGATTTCTTCCTGCATGACTGGCCGCATGCCATTCGCGATTTGTGGCGCGAGACCTTGCTGTCGGTCGTCCTGACGTTTGTCGGTCTCGGCGCCGGCTACTGGCTGGTGGCGAAGGACAAGGGCTGGTTCGACGCCATCATCCCGCCGAGCCTGGCCGGCGGGCGCAACCCGGATGCATCGGCGGAAGTGCTGCGGCAGGTGCTTTATGACGGCGCCGACAGCAATTTCCTGTCGGGCTTCGCCGCCTATCTGTTCACGCACAATGTCCAGGTGGCGATCCTGGCCTTCGCGCTCGGCTTTGCCTTCGCGGTGCCGAGCGTGCTCCTGATCCTGATGAATGGCTGCCTGCTCGGCGCGATGTTCCAGATCTACATCGCCAAGGGGCTCGGGCTGGAGCTGGGCGGCTGGCTGTCCATCCACGGCACCACCGAGATGTTCGCGATCGCCTTGGCGGGCGCCGCCGGCATGCGCATCGGCACGCGCATCGCCTTCCCCGGCGAACTGACGCGGATGACGGCGGCAGCCGATGCCGGGCGCGTGGCCGCAACCACCATGGTCGGGGTGACGATCATGCTTTTGTTTGCCGGCCTGCTCGAAGGCATCGGCAGGCAGGTGATCACCAGCGACGTGACACGCTACGCCATTGGCGGCGGCATGCTGACGCTGTGGCTCTGTTATTTCTATGTGTTCAGGGTGGTGCGGCATGGCGACCGCTAGGCGTGCTGCCGTCTCGACGATACGGCCGCTGATCACGCCGGAAGGGGTCGATCTCCGGATCAAGCTCGCCGATGCCGGCACTCGCGCCGCCGCCTTCTTGCTCGACTTTGTCATCATCATCGTCACGGCGATCGTGATCTCGATCGTTGCACTGTTCGGGCTGGCCGGCCTCAAAGGCGAAGGCGCGCAGCCGCTGTTCATCGTCTGGATCATCCTGATCTTCTTCCTGCGCAACGCCTATTTCATCGTCTTCGAGGCCGGCCGCCGCGCCGCCACGCCCGGCAAACGGATGCTCGGCATCCGGGTGGCTTCGCGCAGCGGCGCCGGCCTGTCGGTGGATCAGGTCATCGCCCGCAACCTGATGCGCGAGATCGAGATCTTCCTGCCGCTGTCGATCATCCTAGGCCGCAGCCAGATGGGGCTCGCCGACACGCTGTCGACGATCTTCGGGCTGGTGTGGACGCTGCTGTTTGCGCTCTTCCCGCTGTTCAACCGCGACCGCATGCGCATCGGCGACCTGCTGGCCGGAACCTGGGTGGTGGAGGCGCCCAAGCTGGCGCTGGTCGAAGACCTGTCGCAACGCCAGGATACCACCACCCGCGCCTTCCGCTTCACCCAGGCGCAGCTCGATGCCTATGGCATCGCCGAACTGCACAAGCTGGAAGAGGTGCTGCGCCGCGACGACTATTTCGCGCTGAAAGCCGTGGCCGAAACGATCGGGCGCAAGATCGGCATGACAATCGAGCCGGTCGATTCCAGGGCCTTCCTCACCGCCTATTATGGCGAGCTGCGGGCACAGCTTGAGCGCAAGCTTTTGCTGGGGACGCGTAAGGCGGATAAGTACCAGCGGTAGATCGGAGTTCGGGATGCCGGCTCAAGTTAGCGAAGCGGAAAAGCCAGAATAGAACGCGCCATTCAGGCGGCAGTCTCCGGATCCTGGAAGGAATTTGCAGAACTCACCGACGAACCGTTTCCAAACGATGCATCGATGAGGGAGCAATTCGGAGATACTTCTTCCCGACTTCAGCAAGCCGACGGAAATTGGGAAATGACCTCAGGCATAGGTATCGTGCCTGACGGCAGCGCGCGCCTGATCACAGTCTTGATCAAGGCGCCGCCCACCGTGGATATTGTCCTGACGCTGCACAGCACGAGCGATCGGGATGACAGCACGATCAGCATCTGGACCTTCTTTCAGCAGGTGAATTGGGGCGATTAGGCATCGCCTACCCCACCCACTTCTCATAGTCCGACACCAAAAGGTGCACCGGCGCGACATCCTCGTCGATGTTGGAGAAGCGGCCGATCGGCTCGCGGAAGACGTTGTCGGTGAGATCGTCATTGACGGTCGAGACCTCACCGATCAGCACATCCTTGCCCTCGGCCCAGAAGGCGTGCCAGACGCCGGGCAGCAGCGTCACGCTCTGGCCCGGGTCGAGCTTCAGGAGCCCGCCTGCCGGCAGCCTGTGGATGGTGCCGTCGACCGGCACCGTCACTTCGGCCTTCGGATCGATGCCGCCGTCGCGATCGTGCATGAACAGTTCCAGCACGAGCTTACCGCCGCCGCGGTTGATGATGTCCTCGGCCTTGATGTTGTGGCGGTGCATCGGCGACAGCTGATCCTTGCGCGAGATCATGATCTTCTCGGCATAAAGCATGCCCATGCCCTTCTTCATGTCGGCATAGACGCCGTTGCGAACGGTGAACAGGAACAGGCCGAGTTCGTCGAATTTTTCCTGGCCGTAATCGGTGATGTCCCAACCGAGCCGCGAGGTGAAAATGGCGGCGGAGTCGGCCTTGCGCGCCTTCATCTCTTCCGGGCTCCAGTAGGCGAAGGGCGGCATGATGTAGCCGAACGAGCGGATGAAGGCGTCTGCATCGCGGATGATGTCGTTGACGGTGGAGCGTTTCATGATCGTGATCCCTTCGCGTCGCGTTCCCTGGAGTTATCTGAAGCGCATAGCCGAACAGCGCTGCGGTGTCGACGCAAACTGCGTGCTGGCCCCATGACATCCGTGCGGATCGGGGTCATAAGTCCAGCCAGATTTCCCAGGGTGATATTTCATGCAAGGCATAGACGACCTCGACACGCCGGCGATCCTCATCGACGCAGCCCGCGCCGAAGCCAACATCACACGAGCGCAGGCGCATGCCGACCGCCGCGGGCTGAAACTCAGGCCGCACATCAAGACGCACAAGCTGCCTTATTGGGCGAAGAAGCAGCTGGCGGCCGGCGCGGTCGGCATCACCTGCCAGAAGATCGGCGAAGCCGAAGTGATGGCCGATGCCGGGCTGACCGATATTTTCCTGCCCTACAACATCCTTGGCCGCGCCAAGCTGGAGCGGCTCAAGGCCCTGCATGGCCGTGTGACACTGTCAGTGACGGCCGACAGCCTCGAAACGCTGGAGGGGCTCGCCGCCACCTTCACCGATGCAGGGCACCCCCTGCCCGTCCTGGTCGAATGCGACACCGGCATGGGCCGTTGTGGTGTGCAAAGCGCCGCCGAGGCGCTGGCACTGGCGAAGTTGATCGACCAAGCCAAGGGGCTCACCTTCGGCGGGCTGATGACCTACCCCGCGGCCGGCCGCGCCGCCGAGGCTGAATCGTGGCTGGCCGGCGCCAAACAAACGCTCGCGGCCTCGGGCCTCGCCTGTGAACGCATCTCCAGCGGCGGCACGCCTGACATGTGGCGCTCGGGCGAGGACAGCGTGGTGACCGAATACCGCCCCGGCACCTACATCTACCTCGACCGCTACCAGGTCGCCAAAGGCGTCGGCACGCTCGACGATTGTGCGCTGACGGTGCTCGCCACCGTGGTCAGCCATCCGACGCCGGCCCGCGCCATCCTGGACAGCGGCAGCAAGGCGCTGTCCAGCGACACGCTGGGGCTCGCCGATTTTGGCGAGCTGCTCGGCATGCCCGGCGCCCGCGTCACCAGCTTGAGCGAGGAACATGGCACGGTCACGCTTGGAAATGGTGCGAAGCTTCGCATTGGCGAGCGCGTGCGCGTGGTGCCTGATCATTGCTGCGTCGTGACCAACCTGTTCGACCAGGTGCATCTGATCGACGGTGACAAGGTGCTGGAAACGCTGAAGGTGGAAGCGCGTGGGCGGATGGAGTGAGGCTTTTCGTTTTGGAGGCTCGCCCTATTTCGACATTGACGAATTGTAATTTATAACTTACTAGCCCCCATGGCAATCCTGAAGCAGACAGCCACCTTTCGGAGGTGGCACCAAAAGCTGAAAGACGGAAGAGCCAAGGCGGCAATTGCCGTTCGGCTGCAATGTTTGATTGTAGGAAATCCCGGCGACGTGGCCCCAGTGGGTGAAGGCATCAGTGAATTGCGCATTCACTATGGGCCCGGCTATCGCGTTTATTTCATAAGCGCGGTGAAACGGTCATCCTGCTCCTTTGCGGCGGGGATAAAAGTTCACAAGAAACCGACATACGGACAGCAAAGCGCCTGGCCGTAGAATGGAGTGACGACAATGGTTGAAAAAATCTATGATTTCGATCCCGCCGAAATGCTCGATTCCGATACGGCAATCGAGGCGTTTCTGGCAGAGGCAATGGAAACCGGAGACGCCAAATTCGTCGCGTCCGCCCTCGGTGTCGTTGCCCGCGCCAAGGGGATGAGCAACATTGCCAGAAAGACCGGCTTGGCTCGCGAGCATCTTTATACCTCGCTCAGCGAAAACGGTAATCCTACGCTGGAAACCACACTGGCGGTCATGAAAGCATTCGGCTTTCATTTGGCCCCAAAGCACGATGCAACTCAGGTCTAATCTACGCCAGCGCGCGTCGAGCGCGAGGTTGTTCGGGCCAACTGAAATCAGGACGGATAAACCGGACCCAGCGCCGCCTTCAGCGGATCCAGCGCGTCGCCATACAGCTTCCAGCGCTCGACCGAGGATGAATAGATCGGCTGGCGCACCTGCCAGCGGCTCGGCGTCCGCACGGTGCGCTCGGTCTCGTTGAAACGCAGGCAGGCATCGTCCCACTCGATGCCGAGGAATCCGATCAATCCACGGGCGCGATTTTCGAAATCGGCGACCGTTTCTTCGTAGGGCATGTCGTGGATATTCAGCGGGATGACCTTGGTCCAATGGCGCATCAGGCGGTCATACTGCCGGTAATACTGCCCAAGCTTGGTCAGATCGGCATTATAGCCGTGCGCCTCGGAAAAATTATGCATGAAACAGGACGCGCAATTGTCCATCGGGTCACGCCGGCAATGGATGATGCGGGCGTTCGGCAAGATCAGGCTGATGAAGGCCAGCAGCTCGAAATTATGCGGCATCTTGTCGACGACAAGCCGCGCCGTGTTGTTGCGCTTTTTGAGATCGTCGAGATATTTCGATCCAAGCTCCTTGGCCTTGGCCGCAGTGAGCGCCGCCATGGCCTTGGTGAAAATGGCTGGGTCGAGCTTGTCGAACCCAAGTTCGCCGGCAAGTGAACGAATGGTCGACAACTCGCCGGCGCCATGGATATCGCGATGACTGGCGCATATCTGCTCGGTCAGGGTCGTTCCCGACCGTGGCATGCCGACGATGAAGACCGGGCGTCTGGATGGATTTCCCAAATTGGCTCGCGCCTCGAAGAAGCCGGCGTCGAAAGTGTCGATGAAGCTGTCGTAAAGCTGGGTGTGCCGGTCGATGTCGAAATCATTGCCGGAAATCGCCTTGGCCCTCGCGAAATGGCGGAAGGCCGGGCTATACTCGCGCTGATCATTGAGCATCTTGCCGGCGGCGTGGTGCAGCACTACCCGCTCGCGATCGGTGGTTGTCGGCAATTCCAGGCGTTTCAGCACCAAAGGCAACGTCGGATCGTCCTTGACCGCCCGGCGCGCAAGCGCCATTCCAGCCAGCGCCTCGACATGGCCCGGGTCGATGGCAAGGGCCTTGCTGAAGCATTCGACCGCCTCGGCCGGCCGGCCAATGTCGGTGAGCAAATCGCCCATACCGGCAAGTGCCATCACCGACTGGCCGTCGATAGCCAGCGCCTGGCGATAGAACCCTTCGGCAATGTCGCCCTCGAGCTGGCTGCGGTAGGAGCGGCCGAGATTGCACAGCGCTTCGATGAGCCCTCCGTCGAGCTCGATCGCCTTTCTCAGATGTCTGCGCGCCTTGTCGACGTTGCCGGTGACATTGTAGGCATTGCCGAGATTGTTGCGGAAGATGGCGTTGTCCGGTTCGAGCTTGACCGCCTTTTCCATATAGGCAATGGCGGCGTCATGATGCTCGGCCTCGATGGCCAGCGTGCCCATCAGGTTCAGCGCCATGGCATTTTTGGGCTGCGTGCGAAGCACCGTCTGGTAGCAGAACTCGGCCTCGCGAAAACGCTTGCGCCGTTGCAGGTCGATGCCGCGCTGCAATGTCTTTTCCGCCGGTTCACCGGCGGACGGCAGCGAAGCTGGGATCATTGCCGGCAGGCCCAGGGGTTGCCGGCGTGGCAAGAGCGGCATCCGTCAAATCCCGGTCGGGGCCTGCGACGAACCAATCAGAACTTCAGGGTAACGCCAAGCTGGAGATTGTGGGAGTACAATTTGGCGTCCTCGTATGTGCCGCCGCCATCATTGTCGTCTAGATCCACGCTTGTCACGGCCTTAAAGCGGTAACCGAAATCGAGGTCGACATTCTGCGTTACCGCGTAGGTAACACCGGCGCCCACCTGGCCGGCGAAACCCCAGCCGCCAGGCCCGTATCCATAGGCGTGGCCATCAAAGTGAGTATCGGCGGTAACATAGGCCGCGCCGAGACCGCCGCCGACATAGAGTTTGGCATCACCAAAATGCGCAACATCGGCCCAGACGTTGGCGAGAAGATAGGTGGCCGACAGATTGCCGGAAGCTGGGCCGGAACCTTGGTCGGCAGGAGGGAAGCTGAAGCTGTACTCGCTTGCCTTGTAGCGCGCGTAGGACAGTTCGCCTTCCACGCGGAACGTGTCGTTGATCCGCCGACCGACAGCGCCGCCGATCACGAACCCACTGTCAAGATCCACGGAATACCGACCACTATCGTAGTCCGTCTTCACATTGTTGGCAAAGCTGGCGCCGCCGAAGAGCGTGACGTACCAGAGATCCTCCGCTCTCGGCACGTCGACAAGCGCGTCTGCGGCGTAGGCCGAACTCCAGCCAAGCGCCAATGCAAATGTCGAAACGCCAGCCAGCAGGCACAGTTTCATCGTCGAATCCCCTCGCAACAACTAGTGACTAATATCACTCTTGCTTGGCGGCGGAGCTGTCAAGAACGCAAACGAGATCAAGGACCAAAGCGAGGTCGGGAACGATCTTTTGAGAATTCTTGTTGCCGCACCGCAACATAGCAGCACATGCTAATGTTTCTGGCGGCAGGCGCATGGCTGTCCCTTCCGTTTGAAATCGCGCTAGTCGGCCTGCCTTGCCGCCACCCTGCGCATGGAGATCACCCGCCGGCGGCGGATCTCGGTGCGCATCGCCGTCAAATGCAGCGCGAAGAACAGCACGGTGAAGCCGAGCGCCATCACCAGCAGCGGCCATAGCAGGCTGGGATCGATCGTCGGCCCGCCGAGCCGGAACACCGAGGCCGGCTGGTGCAGCGTGTTCCACCAGTCGACCGAGAATTTGATGATCGGGATGTTGATGAAGCCGACCAGCGTGATGATGGCGGCAGCCCAGGCGGCGCGGCTGGCGTCATCCAGCGCGCGCGTCAGCGCGATGATGCCGAGATACATAAGAAAGAGGATGAAGACCGAGGTCAGACGCGCGTCCCAGACCCACCAGGTGCCCCACATCGGCTTGCCCCAGATGGAGCCGGTCACCAGAGCAAGCGCGGTGAAGGTGGCGCCGATCGGGGCTGCAGATTTTAGCGCGACGTCGGCCAGCGGATGGCGCCAGACCAGCGTGCCGAGCGCGGCGGCCGCCATCACCGTGTAGCACATCATGGCGAGCCAGGCGAAAGGCACGTGGATATACATGATGCGGACCGTGATGCCCTGCTGGAAATCCTCAGGCGCGGCAAAGCTCATATAGAGACCGATGGCTAACAGGATCGCGGCGATCGACGCCAGCCACGGCACCAGCCTGTCGGCCAGCCCGACAAAGCGCGTCGGGTTGGCGAGGTCGGTCCAGCCGGCGAGGCGTGAGGAGGTGTCGCTCATAAGGTCTAGATAGACCGGCGGCGCGTTCGGGGCAATCGAGCGGTTGTCGCAGTGCTTACCCTCCCCCCTTGTGGGGCGGGCGCGGCCACGCGCCGGGGGGGGGGTGGGGGGGGCCCCCCCCCCCCCCCCGGACCCCACGGGGCCGACCGCCCCACAAGGGGGAGGTAAAAAGCTTACGCCGCTTCGATATTCACGGTGCGGCTGAGGCGGCGGACTTCCTCGTCGTTGAGCAGGCCGCCGGCGCGCAGCAGGCTGGCGAAACGGCCATTGCGCAGCGACAGTTCGGCGAAGCCGCCCATCTCGACCACCTTGCCCTTGTCCATGAACACGACCAGGTCGGCGTCGCGGACGGTGGTCAGGCGGTGGGCGATGATGAAGGTGGTGCGGTTGCGCCTCAGTTCGTCGATGGCTTCCTTGACGCGGTCCTCGGTCTCGACATCGAGCGCGCTCGTTGCCTCGTCGAGCACCAGGATCGGTGCGTCCTTGAGCACGGCGCGGGCAATGGCGATGCGCTGACGCTCGCCGCCTGAAAGCTGGCCGCCGCGCTCGCCGACGACGGTGTCATAGCCGGCGCTCTTGGCAAGGATGAAATCCTGCGCGGCAGCCGCATTGGCGGCGGCGTGAACCTCGTCATAAGTCGCCTCGGCACGACCGACGCGGATGTTGTCCTCGATCGAGCGGTTGAGCAGGCCGGCATCCTGGAAGACGGTGGCGATCGAATGACGCAGCGACTTGCGGGTCACCGTGCGGGTGTCGATGCCGTCGATCAGGATACGGCCATGAGACGGCGAGAAGACGCGCTGCAAGAGGTTGATCAGCGTCGTCTTGCCGGCGCCGGTCGGGCCGACGATGGCAACCGTCTGCCCGGCCTGGACTTCGAAGGAGACGTCGTCGACGCCCTGCCTCGAATTGGCAAACTCGAAGCCGACATTCTCGAAGCGGACGTGGCCGGTGACGTTGGTGAGGTCGCGCAAGCCGTCCGGCTCGGCGGAGTCGGCGGCCGAATCCTCGAGGTGATAGAAGTCCTCGAGCTTGGCGCGGGCTTCCGAAATCTGGTTGGCGAAAGCCGACATCTGGTCGAGGCGGGCAATCAGCAGCGTGGCAAAGCCGGTGAAGGCGATAACGTCGCCGATCTTGAGCTGGCCATGGGTGACGAGATAGGCGCCGATCAAAAGCACAACCATCATCGAAATGGTCGACGACAGGCGGTGCAGCGCATTGGCCATCGCCCACCAGTCGAGCACCGGGTTCTGAGCGTCGAGCAGGTTCTTGACATAGCGGCGCAGCGTATCGGCCTCGTGGCCGAGACGGTTGTAGCTCTGCAGCACGGCGACGTTGCTGACCGAGTCGGTCACATGCGCGAACACCTGATGATAGTGGCGCTCGACGGCGGCCTGGCCTGCCTTGGTGCGCTTCATCACAAGCCGGCCGATGCCGACATAGAGAACGCCCAGCGCCATCAGCACCAGCGACATGCGCAGATCCATGCTTATCGCGGTCGGAATCAGCAGAGCCAGCGCAACCGCCGTCGACAGATGCTGGCGCATGAATTCAAGCCACAGGCTGAACAGCGTCTCGACGGCGCGCAACAGCGTGTGCAGCGCGTTGGAGGTGCCGCGCTGGTGGTGCCAGGCGAGCGGCATGGTGATCACGCGCTCGAACGACTGGCACAGCACCTCGCTGCGCCGCTTGTGGGCAAAACGGTCGGCGCCGCGCGCCACCAGCACGAAGGCGACGATGTTAAAGGCGCCGAGCCCGGCCCACAGCGCCAGGGTCGAAAACACCGAACCCTTATCGGAGATGGCGTCGATCACCCGGCCGAACATGATCGGCTCGAGGATGGCGATAATGGCGAGCGCGACATTCGCACCGCAGATAAACGCAACGCGCTTCCTGTCGGCTGCGAGATAACCCAGCGCTCTCCAGTAGATTTGCAGAAGTGACACTTCAGCTACTCCGCCCAAAACATTATTGTGCACCGCACCATTTCTTGACACGTACCGGTTAACGGGTCGCAAAACAATGCCCGTCTACCTCTTCCGTTCCCATTCTGCGAACAAAAGATGACGACGTTGCGAAATCTGCCGTGATCACCTAACGGTTTGAGATAAAAGGTGAAATGTCAGTCTTGCGGCAAAATCATGGCAGGATCTGGCGCTGCCACATTTTTAGTCACTGCACGCTTGGCCCGCCGGTCCGGGAAGGCACGCCGTACTGCGCCAGGAGCATGCCCAAGTAGAAAACGCGCGCCTCGTAAGGCGCGCGTCAACAATCTGAAGCCCTTGATTTTACGCGGGTATCTTGACGACCACCTCGGTCTTGTCGCCGGCCTTCGGCTGAAAACCGGAAGACTTTGTCTTGGTTCCATTGACTTCGAGCGAGATGGATTTGGCCTTTTTGTCGCGGATGACGCGAACCTTGACCTCCGCCCCCAGCATCTTCAGCGTTGCAGAATAGCCGTCCCAATGGCTGGGCAGTTTCGGCCGGAACGTGATCTGCTTGCCCCGCCGCTCGATGCCCAGAATGCCTTCGACCGCAGCACGGTAGAGCCATCCCGCTGAGCCCGTATACCAGGTCCAGCCGCCGCGACCGCCCTTGTCCTCACCGGAATAGATGTCGGCGGCGACGACGTACGGCTCGACGCGATAATGCTCGGCCGATGCATCGTCGAGCGCATGGTTGACCGGGTTCAGCATCGAGAAGCAGCGATAGGCATCGTCGGTGCGGCCCATTTCGGCGAGCGCGATCACGAACCAGGTCGCCGCATGGGTGTACTGGCCGCCGTTCTCGCGCACGCCCGGCGGATAACTCTTGATGTAACCAGGGTCCTTTCTCGTGTTCTGGAAGGCCGGGGTAAACAGTTTGACGATCTTGAGCTTGTCGTCGACCAGCAGGTTCGTCGCCTGCTGCATCGCCGTGGTCGAGCGCGCGGGGTCGCCCTCGCCGGAGAGCACGCTCCAGGACTGCGCGATGGAGTCGATCTTGCACTCGTCCGAATTGTGCGAGCCAAGCGGCGTGCCGTCATCGTAGCTGCCGCGGCGATACCACTGGCCGTCCCAGGCGGTGCTTTCCAGCGCCCGCTTCAGCACATCGGCGTGTTTTGTCCAGGCCTGCGCCCGCTTGGTGTCGCCCTGCCCCTTGGCCACGGTGGTAAAGTCGCCCAGCGTCTTCAAAAGGAACCAGCCGAGCCAGACACTCTCCCCCTTGCCGGCTTCGCCGACGCGGTTCATGCCGTCGTTCCAGTCGCCGCCGAGGATCAGCGGCAGCCCGGCCGGGCTGCTGCGCTTGACCGCAAGGTCGAGCGCGCGCGCGCAATGGTCGTAGAGCGAAGCGTTCGTCTTGGAGATTTCCGGCGTGAAGAAGGCGTCGTGCTCGCCCTCGCCCAGCACCTGCCCGTCGATGAAAGGCAGCTGCTCCTTCAGGATCCCTGTATCGCCGGTCACCTCGATGTAGCGATTGGTGGCATGCGCCAGCCAGACCACATCGTCGGAGATCATGGTGCGCACGCCGGCGTCGGTGCGCGGCAACCACCAATGCTGGACATCGCCTTCGGGGAACTGCCGGCGCGCCGCATTGAGGATCTGGTCGCGCGCCAGTTTCGGATCATGCGCAAGCAGGGCCAGCGTGTCCTGCAGCTGGTCGCGGAAGCCGAAGGCGCCGCTTGCCTGATAAAAGGCCGAGCGGGCGCGGATGCGGCAGGCCAGGCTCTGATAGGGCAGCCAGTGATTGACCATGGCGTCGAGCGCCTTGTCGGGCGTCTCGACCTGGATGGTGTCGAGGAAGCCGCGCCAGACGCGTTCATTGTCGGCCAGCCGCTGGTCGAAATCCTTGCCCGAATGGGTCTGCACCAACGCGCTCGCCTCGGCTGATGTGGCGGCGTCGCCAAGCAGCCAGACCAGCGTGACGTCGCCGCCGGCGGGGATGTCGACATCGCTGGCGACAGCTGCGCACGGATCGTCGCCGGCCTCGACGCGGCCCGACAGGCCGGCTCCGCTGACGACGGCGTGCGGGAAGGCGCTGGTGCCATGCCTGCCGATGAACTCGCCGCGATCGGCTGTCACCGAATGCACCGGACCAGTGGCGGCCAGGAAGGCCACCCGGTCGCCGAAATCGAGACCGTAGGGGTTTTGCGCCAGAAGCGCGCCAGTCGCTGGATCCCTGGACGGGATGATGGTCGCAGCCGTGCTCGAGCGATGGCTGCCGAGGACCCATTCGGCATAGGCATAGACGCGCAGCCGCGCCGGCGCCGAGCCTGAGTTCTGGATGCGCAGCCGCGTGATCTTCACTGGATCGACGGGATCGACGACGTGCGTCAGATCCATCGACAGCGGGCCGCGTTTGGACCGGAAGGTGGAGAAGCCCTGGCCGTGCCATGTCTCATAGGTCATCGAGGGATCGCGGACCACGGCAGCCAGCGGCGAGAATGCCTTGCCGCTGGCCTGATCGTAGATGTAGATGCCCTCGCCCGGCCGGTTGGTGACCGGATCATTCGACCATGGCGTCAGCTGGTAATCGCGGCTGTTGCGGCTCCAGGTGAAGGCAGCGCCTTCGGCCGAGACATGGAATCCGAACGAGGCGTTCGAGACGACGTTGATCCAGGGCTGCGGCGTCGAGCGCCGCCCGGCAAGGCGGGTGACATAGTGGCGGCCGTCGCCCTCGAAACCGCCAAAGCCGTTCCATTGGCTGAGGCCGCTGCCGTCGGCGCTGCTGTCGGACGCGGCATGGTATGCAGGCGCCGCCGGCACCGGCAGAGACGGCTCGCGCAGCGACGCGGGGGCCACCGGCTGCAGGGCATCGCGTGCTTGCAAGGCTGCCGCCTCGGCGCGTTCGATCTGGTCGAAGATGGTGCCGTTGCGCGTGTGCAGAACCACGCGGGCAACCGCCAGCAGCGTCTTGTACGTCGCCTCGTCCATGAGGTCGCGGCGCACGGCGAAGATGTGCTGGCGCGGCCCGAGTTCCTTGCCGCGCAGGCGGCTGTTTTCGCACAGCGTCTCGACCGCGCGCTGCAGGTCCTGGACATAGGACGATGCCTGCTCGTTGACGACCACGAAGTCGATCATCATGCCGCGGGCGCGCATATACTCCTGGAAGCGCAGCGCCTGGGCGACAATTTCGAGGTCGGCCACGTCGCCGATGCGGACCAGGAAGATCGGGAAATCGCCCGAAATGCTGGTCGGCCACAGGCTGGACTGCTTGCCCAGCCCCGAAGCGATGGATTCGCCGGGCAGGCGCAGGAACGGATCGGGATAGATTAGGAAACGCGCCAGCTTCTGCACATTGGCGGCGTCGGTCAGGCTGAGACCAAGATGGCGGGTCTGCACCTGCGAACGCGTCCAGGCAAGCATCGCCTGGCGGGCAAAACTTTCGGGATGGTCGAGCCTGGCGATGGCCTCGTCAAGTTCGGCGCGGTTGGCGCCGACGGCGGTCCAGAAGGTCAGCGATATCTTCTTGTTGGCCGGCACCCGCACCTGGCGGCGCAGGGCCGCTACCGGATCGAGGGTGAAGCCGTGGTGACCGCCAAGCTTGGCGCCGGGATCGAAGGCCGCCGCTTCCGCGATGGTACGGCCACGGCCGATGAAGGCACGGCGGTCGGTTTCGGCCTCGGCATCGCGCGCCGACCCGGACGGATCGGTGACGAAATGCACCATGGTGACGTCAGGCTCGTTCTTCTCGCGCTTGCGCCTGGTGGCAAAGATGGCGCCGTTGTTGGCAGCGATCTCGGTCTCGATAAACATTTTCGAGAACGCAGGATGGGCATTGTCGGAGGCTTCGTTACCCAGCACCAGCTCGGCAAAGGAGGTCACCTCGATATGCCGGTCAGTGGCGCCGTCGTTGTAGAGCGTGACGCGCCGTCCCTCGCCATTGCCTTCCGAGATGACGATGCATTCGACCTCCGAACGCAGCGAGCCCACTGTTTTGACGAAGCTCGCCTTGTCGTCGGAAAACAGCGTTTGCACTCTCTCGCCGGTCGCCTGCTTCGGCTCTGCGGTGGCCGACCACCAGTCGCCGCTGCCGGCGTCGCGCAGGAAGATGTAGGAGCCGAGCCGGTCTTCGGTCGGATCGGGCTGCCAACGGGTGACGGCGAGTTCGCCCCAGCGGCTGTAACCGGAACCGGTGGCCGAGACCATGACGGAGTAGCGGCCATTGGACATGACGCTGGTGGCGCGCAACGCCCTCAGCGGGTCGAGGACGATGCGCGAATCCGGGCTCTCGACCTCGGTCTCGTCCTTCGAGCGCTCGTCGGCTTCGGTCCTGACCGTGGCGGTCGGGATGTCGCGCGGCGCCCTCTCCTGCAGCAGGAGTTCGGCAGACTCGATCACCGGATCGCTGTGGAAGCGGTCGCGCAGGCGGCCCTCGAAGATGGCGTCGGCAACGGCGGCGATCGACATGCCGGAGTGATGCGCCATGTAGTTCAGGACAACAGCGTGGTCGGTGCCTTCCGGCACGCGCTGCGGCGTGAAGTCGACGGCGTCGTAAAAGCCATGCCGGCCGAGAGCGCCGATGGAGCGCAGCCTGGCCAGATTCTGGACGGATTCGCGCGGTGTGAACTGCGCCGCGAGGATCGTGGCGTAAGGCGCGATCACCGTGTTCTGGCCAAGGCCGCGCTTGAGACCAAGTCCGGGCACGCCGAAATTGGTATACTGGTAGGTCAGTTCGCGGTCGCGGGCATTGTAGGCCGCTTCCGAAATGCCCCAGGGCACGTTCTTCGAACGCGCGTACTGCATCTGGCGCTTGATGATCAGCTTGCTGGTCTGGTTGAGGATCGACCCCTGCGGCTCCTTCATTACCAAAGGCGGCATCAGATACTCGAACATCGAGCCCGACCAGGACATCAGCGCACCCTGGAAGCCGATCTCGACAATCGGCCTTCCAAGCCGGAACCAATGCTCCGTGGGCAGGTCACCCTTGGCGATGGCGAACAGGCTGGTCAGCCGCGCCTCGGAGGCGAGCAGATCGTAGCAGCTCTCGTCGAGCTGGTGCTCCTCGACCCGGTAGCCGATCGACAGCAGTTTGCGCTCCTGACGCATCAGGAAAGAGAAATCCATCTCGAAGGCATAGCGGCGGCAGCGTTCGCGCAGCGCCAGCAGCTTGGCGCGCAAGGCTTCGACGGCGTTTTCGTCGCTGTGCGAGTCATGCACATGCGCCTCGCAGGTCGCTTCCAGCCGTGCCGCCCAGTCGGCGATAATGTCGCTCCGCTGCGATCCGGCCTCGGTGTGGATGGCGGTGGCGAGCTTGCGGATCTCGCCGGCAAGCACGGCCAGGTTGATCGTGCGGATCGAGGCCATCTCCGGCTGCGCCTTGATGGTCATGACGGCGCGCCGCATGCCGTCGAGGCGGTCGGCCAGACGCTGGCGCAACGGCCGCAGTTGCCGGCGGTCGTCAGGCAATTCCTCGAGGCTCTCGTCGAGGATGCTCACCGTGTCGAGGACGCCTTCGAAATCGCCCTGCAGGTGAACGGACGGGGCTTCCGCCCATTCGGCGCAGGCAGCCGCCACCGCGACCAGATGTCCGGCGAGATTGCCGCTGTCGACGGCCGAGATGTAAAGCGGATAGAGCGGCTTGAGCGTCGTGGTGTCGTACCAGTTGAAGAGGTGGCCGCGGTTGCGCGGCATGCTCTCGATGGTCGTCATCGTGGCGTCGATGCGGGTGATGGCATCGGAGAGCGCAATCCAGCCGAAATCGCGTGCCGACACCACCGACAGCAGGTAGACGCCGATATTGGTCGGCGACGTCCGCGGCGCCACAACCGGCGCCGGGCTTTCCTGGAAATTGTCGGGCGGCAGATTGTGGTGCTCGGCCGTGACGAAGGTTTCGAAATAATGCCAGGTGCGGCGCGCCACGGTGCGTAGCGCGTGGATGTCGGCCTGCGATATGCGCAGGCGGTCCTCGGTCTCGGCCGAGCGGCTGATCCAGCAGGCAACCGCCGGCGAACCGATCCAGAACAGAGCGAAGAAGAAGGCGACGAAGGCACCGGTGGAATCGGCCAGCACGGGGATGGCGAGACCGACGACGCCGATGATCACGGCGCCATACATCATGCTGTAATAGGAGCCGAGATCGTTGTCGCCGCCCTTGTGCGCCTGCGATGCGGTGCGCCATTCCAGCAGGTTCTGGCGGCTGACGAACAGGCGGTAGAGCGTGCGCACGATGGCGTCGCCCATCATCCAGGCATTGTGCGCCATCAACAGCACTTTCAGCGCCACAAGGGCCGTGCCGAAGACGGTGTCGTGGGCCAGCGCGGAGAAATGGCCGCGCGGCGTCTGGTCGCCGCTCTTGGGCAGGATGGCGTTGACGACATCGAAGGTCGGCGCCATGAACAGCGACAGGATCAGCAGCGCCTGCCACTGCGCGGCCTGCGTGAAGGGCAGCAGCGTCCAGCCGGCAATCGCCGCCATCACCCAGAAGATCGGGGTCAGCGAGCGGCGCAGATTGTCGACCATCTTCCAGCGCGACAGCGCCGGCACGCCGGAACGCGGCGAGACGATGAAGCGCAGCAGCTGCCAGTCGCCGCGCGCCCAGCGGTGGTGGCGCGAGGCGTCGACCGAGTAGCGGGTAGGATAGTCCTCGACCAGTTCGACATCGGTGACAAGTGCTGCGCGCGCCAACGCACCTTCGAGCAGATCGTGGCTGAGGACGGTGTTTTCCTCGATGCGGCCCTGCAGCGCCGCCTCGAAAGCGTCGACGTGATAAAGGCCCTTGCCGGTGAAGGAGCCGTCGCTGAAGACGTCCTGGTAGAGATCCGAGACGGCAAAGACGTAAGGATCGAGACCGCTGTTGGACGAGAAGACGCGCTGGAAGAAAGAAGCGTCGTCGCCGCTGGTGAGCGAGGCTGTGATGCGCGGCTGCAGAATGGTGTAGCCGGCGGTAACGACGCGCTTTGTCGCGTTGAAATGCGGGCGGTTGAGCGGATGGGCGAGCTTGCCGACCAGTGACGACACAGCGTCGCGCGTGGTGCGCGTGTCGGCGTCGAGCGTCATGACATAGACAACCTTTTCCGGCAGCGGCACGTCGAGCGGCAGGAAGGTGGTGTCGCTGTCGCCGCGCAAGAGAAGGTTCAGCTCATGCAGCTTGCCGCGCTTGCGCTCCCAGCCCATCCAGGCGCCCTGCGCCTGGTTGTAGAGCCGGCGGCGATGCAGGATATAGAAACGCGGCGCGCCTTCCGAGGGATAACGGGCATTGAGCCTGGCGATCTCGTCGCGCGCATATTGCAGGATCTCGATGTCGGCGGCGTCGATCTCGGTCTTGGAATCCGGCCAGTCGGACAGCAGCGCGAAATGGATTTCTTCGGCCGTGTTGGCGAGGTGATGCACCTCGATGTTGCGGATGTTTTCCTCGACATCATCGCGCGAGCCGATCAGCGACGGCACCACGACCAAGGTGCGTGATGCCGCTGGAATGCCGTGCTTGTAATCATAGCCGACGAGCCGCGTCGGCTTCAGGAACAGTGAAACAACGGTGTTGAAGAAGGCGAGCGCGCCTTCGCTGGCAGGCACCGCAAACAGCGCCAGCACCAGCGTGATGGATTCCACCGACAGGCCGAGATGGGCAAGCGCATTGCCGGAGACAACCAGCAGTAGCACCGTCAGCAGGAAGACCGGCACAACGATGCCGAGCCAGCCCGTGGCGGTGAAGGCGCGCTTGAAGGTCACATGGAAGGGCGGCCGGTAGCCGATCGCCTCTTCCAGATCCGGCCGGCGCGGGCCGACCAGGAAGAAGCCGACATCGGTATGCATGGCCGGATCGGCTGATGCATCCGGCACGCCGGAGGCATCGGTGACGCCGGGGACATGGCTGGCCAGCTCGATGGCCTTTTCGGCGACACGGAATTCGGACAGGTCGGAGCGGCGCGCCAGTTGCTCGATTGACGTGCGGTACTGGTCGCGCGAAAAGAAATCGAGCGCGGCGAAATCGGTGCGCTCGCGCAACAGCGTGTCGATGCGGCTGACGCCCTCGAACCACACCGTCCAGTCGACGTCGTTGATGAGGCGCAGGCCGCGGATGATGTTGCCGGTGGTGACATTGCCGCTGGACAGCGTGCGATGCTCGGAAATGATGATTTCCTCGGCGTCGGAGCCGGTTTTCTCGAGCTCGACCTCCAGCCATTCCAGCGCCCTGCCGGCATTCTGCGAGCCGTCGCGCAGGCGGTAGAGCAACTGGGTGGCGAAGGTGGTGTCCTGCGCATGCGCGCCGTAGCCCGACAGGATCTTCCGGCGGTCTGCATTGTCGTCGGTCGCCAGCACGCGGTCGGCGACCTCGTTGGCGATATGGCGCATCTGCCTGGTGCGGTCGACGCGCACGGCGATGCGGCGCAGATTCTCGATCAAAACGAAGCGCAGCAGCGACGGCAGCGCCCAGAGCTCGCCGATCTTGAGCGGCTCGACCGACTGAAAACCCTCGACGATGGATTTGAACATGGTCGCCGAAACCGAACTGTCGGAATGGGCGACATAGCTCCAGGCCAGGGCCAGCGCGCGCGGCACCGCGGCGCGATCGGCCACTTCCAGGGTCGGCAACTGCCGGTAGAAACGGCGCGGCAGGTCGCGCTTCACCTGAAAAATGGTCTCCTCGACGAGATAATTGTTGTCGAGCAGCCATTGCGCGGCAGGCGTGATGGTTTCGCCCTTGGCCTGGGCGGCATTGGTCGAGCGGTAGACTTCGAGGATTTTCTTGGCGCTGTCGCGGATGCGGGCCTGGAAATCGAACGGCGTCAGGCCGAACAGGTCCTTGATGTCGCCGTTGGCGAGGCTTTCGCCCAGCGCGCGCAGCCGCTCTTCGGGCAGGAAATTGGAGCGTATCGGCTCTTCGGTGATGACCGGGAAGCCGGCGCTGGACTTTTCGATTTGGGCAGGATTTGTCTGGATATTCATTGAAAATTCCGCATGGGGGACGCGATGCGGCGCCACCGCCACGGCAATGTCCCTAAAACCGATTCAAATGCAATTGGTTGCATGATTACACTGGCCGAAAGTTTTGCTTCGCACCACGCCAGAGGCGTTATCCCTTCGACATTTTAAGCGGGGCTTTCGACAACTCAAGGACGAGCACCCCTGCCCTCCGTCCGCCTTGGAACGACGGAAGGATTCGGGCTTTTTCGTGATCCAGACAACAGCTTACGCCAGATTTCTCCGGCGTGCGATCATGTTTGGCAACAGGCGTTAATCGTTGTGCTGGCGGTGCGGCTGGCCCAGCCTGGCTATCCGGATGACGAACACGGTCGTCGGCCGTACCGGTTCAACCCGTAGTTTCGCCTGCGGACCGAGCAACAGCGTGTCGAGGGGTCCAAGACGAGACGATGTCGGGCCGCTGAGGCCGACCTCGCCGTCGAACGGCAGGATCAGGGTCATAGCGCTGGTCGGCCGGATATCGGTCGGAACCGAGAACACCAGGCGCTGGACCGTGTGCGTGGCCCGCGCGCGGCGGGTCATGACGTTGAGGTCGGTGATCGGACCGGAGATCAGCGCGGCCGTGGTCGGCACATCGGCCGGGAAGGACAGCGGGGCGGAAGCCGCCGTCACTTCGGCCGGCGGACGGCCGGCAACATCAAGCACGATACCCTCGCCTTCCAGCACGGCAAGCGTGCGGTCGACGCCGGCAAAGCCCGAGAACGGGCCGCTGCCCTCGACTCGCGCCATCGAAACGCGCCAGTCGAAATCGTCCAGCCCGACGCCGTCCGGCGAGACGGCGATCTCGGTGGTCGTGCCGCCGCCATTCTTCCACGGCATGACGCGGTAGTCGGCGGCCCATAGGATGCGCATCATTTAAGCCAATCAGCCTAGAATACCGGGCAGATTGAGCTGGTGCTCCTTCGCGCACTCGATGGCGATGTCGTAGCCGGCATCGGCGTGGCGCATGACGCCTGTCGCCGGATCGTTCCACAACACGCGCTGCAGGCGCCTTGCGGCGTCCGGCGTGCCGTCGGCGACGATGACCATGCCGGCATGCTGCGAGAAGCCCATGCCGACGCCACCGCCATGATGCAGCGACACCCAGGTTGCGCCCGACGCGGTGTTGAGCAACGCATTGAGCAGCGGCCAGTCGGAGACGGCGTCGGAGGCGTCCTTCATCGCTTCCGTCTCGCGGTTGGGCGAAGCCACCGAGCCGGAATCGAGGTGGTCGCGGCCGATGACGACGGGCGCCTTGAGTTCGCCCCTGGCCACCATCTCGTTGAAGGCGAGCCCCAGCCTGTGGCGGTCGCCGAGGCCGACCCAGCAGATGCGCGCCGGCAGGCCCTGAAAGGCGATGCGCTCACGTGCCATGTCCAGCCAGTTGTGCAGATGGGTGTTGCCGGGGGTGAGTTCGCGCACCTTGGCGTCCGTCTTGTAGATATCCTCGGGATCGCCCGAAAGAGCAGCCCAGCGGAACGGGCCGATGCCGCGGCAGAACAGCGGCCTTATATAGGCCGGCACGAAACCCGGGAAAGCAAAGGCGTTCTCGAAGCCTTCGTCCTTGGCGACCTGGCGGATGTTGTTGCCATAGTCGAGCGTCGGCACGCCGGCATTCCAGAACGCGACCATCGCCTCGACATGCTCGCGCATTGAGGCGCGGGCGGCCTTCTCGACAGCCTTGGGATCGGAGACGCGCTTCTCGCGCCACTCAGCCATCGTCCAGCCCTTGGGCAGATAGCCGTTAATCGGGTCATGCGCCGAGGTCTGGTCGGTGACCATGTCGGGGCGGATGCCCCGCTTGAACATTTCCGGCACGATGTCGGCCGCATTGCCGAGCAGGCCGACCGACTTCGCCTCGCCGGCCTTGGTCCAGCGCTCGATCATTTCCATCGCTTCGTCGAGCGTCTCGGCCTTCTCGTCGACATAGCGGGTGCGCAGCCGGAAATCGATCGAGTCCGGATTGCATTCGATGGCGAGGCAGCAGGCGCCGGCCATGACGGCGGCAAGCGGCTGGGCGCCGCCCATGCCGCCGAGGCCGCCGGTCAGGATCCATTTGCCCGTAAGGTTGCCATTGTAGTGCTGGCGGCCGGCCTCGACGAAGGTCTCGTAGGTGCCCTGCACGATGCCTTGCGTGCCGATATAGATCCAGGAGCCGGCCGTCATCTGGCCGTACATCATCAGGCCTTTTTTATCGAGCTCGTTGAATTTATCCCAGGTCGCCCAATGCGGCACGATGTTGGAGTTGGCGATCAGCACGCGCGGCGCATCGGTGTGCGTCCGGAAGACGCCGACCGGCTTGCCGGACTGGACCAGCAGCGTCTCGTCTTCATTGAGGGTCTTCAACGAGGCGACGATGCTGTCGAAATCGTTCCAGGTGCGCGCGGCCCGACCGATGCCGCCATAGACAACGAGCTCATTGGGGTTTTCGGCGACATCGGGATCGAGGTTGTTCATCAGCATGCGCAGCGGCGCTTCGGTCGTCCAGTATTTGGCGTTGAGCTTGTCGCCGCGGGGCGCGCGCACTTCGCGGATGTTGTGGCGAGGATTGTTCATCATTGTCCCTTTGGAGTAAGGCGGCGTCTCAGCGCCCGGCCCAATCAATGGCGGATTGGAGGATTTTCGTCAGTGTGGCGCGCATCGGCGCGGCGAACTCGGCATCATAAGGCACCGGCCAATTGTCCGGTTCGCCCTTGCCCTCGGGCTCGCGCAAATAGCCGCGATCGGCAAGTTCCATCTGCAGCGCATGGTAGCCGCCTTGCGGATTGCCGAAATAGCGGGTGATCCAGCCGCCCTTGAAACGACCGTTGATGACATTGCTTTCACCGCTCTCGGCCATGATCTGACCAACCAGCGCCTGCAGCGTAGGATCCGCGGTCTGGCCGTCATTGGTGCCGAGATTGAATACCGGCAGCGTGCCGTAGAACAGGCGCGGCAGCACCGACCGGATCGAGTGGCAATCGTAAATGACGACCTTCTCATGCAGGCCGCGCAGCCTGACGGCCTGGGCCGCCAGCATTTCATGGTAAGGCACGAAATACGCTATGCGGCGCTGGTCTATCTCCGACGGCGTCGGTTCCGCGCCGGGCAGATACAGCGGATCGCCGTCGAAGGTCTCGGTCGGGCATAGCGTCGTTGTCGTCTGCCCGGGATAGAGCGAGGCGCCGGAAGGATCGCGGTTGACGTCGATGACGGTGCGCGAGATCGACGTATGCACAATCGTTGCGCCAAGGCCGGCGGCGAAATCGTAGAGATTGTCGATCCACCAGTCGCAATCGCGGCGGCCGAGCCAGGGCGAGACCAGCCGATTGTCGATGCCGGCGAGATCGATACCCGTGTGCGGGATCGACACCAACAGGGGTGCCGTGCCTTCGGTCACTGTCAGCCAGTCGGTCATGTCAGACTCCCGAGATCGAAGGCAATGTCACCGCGCTCGCAGCCTTGATGGCAGCGCCGCTGCGCACCATGGCGATGGCTTTTTCCATGTCAGGGTGGAAATGCCGGTCATTGTCGAGATGCGGCACCTCGGCGCGGACCAGCTTGCGAACAGTTTCCAGAGCTGCACTCGACGCCAGCGGCGCATGGAAATCGCAGCCCTGCGCGGCGGCCAAGAGTTCGATGCCGATGACGGCCGTGGCGTTTTCGATCATGCCGATTAGCCGGCGAGCGCCGTGTGCGGCCATCGATACATGGTCTTCCTGGTTGGCCGAGGTCGGGATGGAATCGACACTTGCCGGATAGGCCTTCTGCTTGTTCTCAGAGACGAGCGCCGCCGCCGTCACCTGCGGGATCATGAAGCCGGAGTTCAGGCCGGGCTTCGGCGTCAGGAAGGCCGGCATGCCGGACAGCGCGGGGTCTACCAGCATGGCGATGCGGCGCTCCGACAGCGAGCCGATCTCGCAGACGGCAAGCGCGATCATGTCGGCAGCGAAAGCCACCGGCTCGGCGTGGAAATTGCCGCCGGAGAGCGCTGTGTCGTCCTCGGCGAAAATCAGCGGATTGTCAGTGACGCCATTGGCCTCGGTGCCAAGCGTGTCGGCGGCCTGACGCAGCACACTGAGCGCGGCGCCCATCACCTGCGGCTGGCAGCGCAGGCAGTACGGATCCTGCACGCGCTCGTCGCCGACGCGGTGCGATTCACGAATGGCGCTGCCGGCCATCAGGTTGCGCAGCGCTTCCGCCGTCTCGATCTGGCCCGGGTGTTTTCTGAGGAGATGGATGCGCGGATCGAAGGGCGCGTCCGAACCCTTGGCGGCGTCGGTCGACAGCGCGCCGGCGACCAGCGCCGACTGGTAAAGCACTTCGGCCTCGAAGAGAGCGGCCAACGCATAGGCGGTGGAGAACTGCGTGCCGTTGAGCAGCGCCAGGCCTTCCTTGGCGCCAAGCGTCACCGGCTCCAGGCCGTGCGAGACGAAAGCGACCTTGGCCGGGAAGCGGCCATGCGGGGTAAAGCATTCGCCAACGCCGATCATCACTGCCGTCATGTGCGACAGCGGCGCGAGATCGCCGGAGGCGCCAACCGAGCCTTGCGCCGGCACGACGGGGATGACGTCGTTGGCCAGCATCGCTTCCAGCAATTCGATGGTTTGCGGCCGCACGCCCGACGCGCCCTGCGCCAGGCTGGCCAGCTTCAGCGCCATCATCAACCGAACCACAGCGACCGGCATCGGCTCGCCGACGCCGGCGGCATGCGACAAAACGATGTTGCGTTGCAGGGTTTCCAAATCGGCGGCCGGAATGCGGACGCTGGCCAGTTTGCCGAAGCCGGTGTTGATGCCATAGACCGGCTCACCCTTGGCGACAATACGGGCGACAGCCTCGGCGCCGGCCTTGATCTTCGGACGGCAGGCAGCGTCGAGCTTCGGCACGGCGCCACGATAGATGGTGCGCCAGTCGGCCAGCGATGCATTGCCGGGCTTCAGGTTAAGTTCGGTCATTGTCCTCTCCAGATGCGGGCATGGAGCGGGTTGAAGCCCATGCGGTAGACGAGTTCGGCCGGACGCTCGATGTCCCAGATCGCCAGGTCGGCGGATTTCCCTGCTTCAAGCGTGCCGGTCTGGCCGAGCAATCCCAGCGCACGGGCAGCCTCGCGAGTGGTGCCGGCCAGGCACTCCTCGACGGTCAGGCCGAAAAGCGTCGCGGCCATGTTCATGGTCAGAAGCAGCGAGGTCAGCGGCGACGTCCCGGGATTGTTGTCGGTGGCGACCGCCATCTTGACGCCGTGCTGGCGAAACAGGCCGATCGGCGGCTTCCTGGTTTCGCGGATGAAATAGTAGGCGCCGGGTAGGATCGTCGCCACGGTGCCGGCCTTGGCCATGGCTGCGGCACCTGCTTCATCGGTGTATTCGAGATGGTCGGCCGACAGCGCGCCATAGCGGGCGGCGAGTTCGGCGCCATGCAGGTTCGACAGCTGGTCGGCATGGAGCTTTACCGGCAGGCCAAGCGCCTTGGCCTTGTCGAACACGCGGGCGATTTGCTCCGGCGAGAAGGCAATGCCTTCGCAAAAGCCGTCTACGGCGTCAGCCAGGCCCCCGGCGGCGATTGCGGGCAGGATCGTGTTGGCGACGAGATCGACAAAAGCGTCCTTGTCGCCTTTTGCTTCCGGCGGCAGCGCATGCGCGCCGAGGAAGGTGGTGCGGACCGTGACCGGGCGTTGCTTGTCCAGCTGCCGCGCGGCGCGAAGCGACTTCTGTTCATTTTCGAGATCGAGCCCGTAACCCGACTTTACCTCTACCGTGGTGACGCCCTCGGCCATCAGCGCGTCAAGGCGCGGGAGAGTCTGCTCAACCAGTTCGTCTTCGCTCGCGGCACGCAGGGATTTGACCGAGGAGACGATGCCGCCGCCGGCACGGGCGACTTCCTCATAGCTGGCGCCGGCCAGCCGCATCTCGAACTCGTTGGCACGGTTGCCGGCATGGATGAGATGGGTGTGGCAGTCGATGAGACCGGGCGTGATCCAACGGCCTTCGCAATCGGTAGTCTCGCCGCCCTGAGCCAACGCTGACGGCATGTCGGCTTCCGGGCCGGCATAGACGATGATGCCGTCACGGGAGACGATCGCGCCCTTTTCGACGACGCCAAGTCCGGCAACGCCTTCGGCCATGGTTGCCAGGCGGGCATCACGCCAAAGCTGAAGGCCCCCTGCCCGGCTTTTGTCTTGTGCCGCCATCATCTTTTTCCGTTGCTTGGATGGCGATTATGTATATACATATTGAAACGCGCTGCAAGTGCATTGTTGATGGAATTCGGAGAAAAAAACGTGACGGCGATCTTTGCGGAACAGGCGCTGCTGGCCGAGGGCTGGCATGACAAGGTGCGGATCGTCGTCACGGACGGTCGCATCGCAACCGTCGAAGTCGACACGTCGCCGCGGAGCGGTGACGAACGCCACGCCATTCTGGTGCCGGGCATGCCGAACCTGCACAGCCACGCCTTCCAGCGCGGCATGGCCGGGCTTGCCGAACTGCGCGGTCCCTCCGCCGACAGCTTCTGGAGCTGGCGCGAGGTGATGTACCGCTTCGCGCTGTCGATGACGCCGGACCAGGTCGAGGCGGTCGCCGCACAGCTTTACGTCGAGATGCTGGAGGCCGGCTTCTCGCGCGTCGGCGAGTTTCATTATCTCCACCACGATCGCGACGGAACACCCTATTCCAACCTGGCCGAGATGGCGGAGCGGATCGCCGCCGCTGCCAACGAAACAGGGATCAGCCTGACGCTGCTGCCGGTATTTTATGCCCATTCCTCCTTCGGCGGCGCTGCGCCCAACGAAGGCCAGCGGCGATTCATCAACGATGTGAATCGGTTCGAACGCTTGCTTGAGAAAAGCCGCGAATCGGTTCGTGCGTTGAATCAGGCTGTCGTCGGCGTCGCCCCGCACAGCCTGCGCGCCGCGACGCCGGAGGAACTCAGCGCTGTTGCCGCCATTGCGCCGGACGGACCGATCCACATCCACGTCGCCGAGCAGGTGAAGGAGGTCGAGGATTGCCTGGCGTGGTCGGGTGCGCGACCGGTCGAATGGCTGCTCGCCAATGCCGGGATCGACAAGCGTTGGTGCCTGATCCACGCCACCCACATGACCGAGGCTGAGACAACCGGCATGGCCAGAAGCGGCGCCATTGCCGGGCTTTGCCCGATCACCGAGGCCAATCTCGGCGACGGCACCTTTTCAGCACCTCTGTTCATCGAACATGGCGGCCGCTTCGGCGTCGGCTCGGATTCCAACGTGCTGATCGGCCTGCCGGATGAATTGCGCCAGCTCGAATATTCGCAGCGCCTCGCACACCGCGCCCGCAATGTGCTGGCGGTGGCCGGCGGCTCGACCGGGCGGGCTCTGTTCGACGCCGCCCTCGATGGCGGCAGCACCGCACTCGGCGCCGGCCCGTCGCGGATCGCCGCCGGCGCCGCGGCTGATTTCGTCTCCCTCGACGAAAACCATCCTTCGCTGGCCGGAAAAAGTGGCGATGCGATCCTCGACGCCTGGATCTTTGCCAATGGCGGCAAGGTCGATTGCGTCTGGGTGCACGGAAAAAAACAAGTCAGCGGCGGCCGGCATGCAGCGCGTGAGACGATCGCCGAGCGCTTTCGCCATGTGATGACGGCGCTTTCGGCATGAGCATATCAGAGACAGCGGCGGTGGAAGGCGGCGGTTCGCTGCACCAGCGCATCCTGTCCGACATCAGCGAGAAAATAATGTCCGGCACCTGGGCGCCGGGTCACCGCATCCCGTTCGAGCACGAGTTGACGGCCGAATACAATTGCTCGCGCATGACGGTGAACAAGGCGCTGTCGCAGCTGGCCAAGGCTGGGCTGATAGAGCGCCGCCGCCGTTCGGGCAGCTTTGTCCGCCAGCCGCAGTCGCAGGCCGCGGTGCTGGAAATCCACGACATCAGGATCGAGGTTGAGTCGCTTGGCCTGGCTTATCGTTACGAGCGCTTGGCGCGGCAGAAAAGGCGCAGCAGCGCCGAGGATCGCGCCTTGCTGGAACTGGACGCAGCCGGACAGGTGCTGGCGCTTGAATGCCGGCATTTCGCCGGCAAGCGGCCATTCGCGCACGAACAGCGGCTGATCAATCTGGCCGCCGTCGCGGAAGCCGCCGAGGAGGAGTTTCTCGACATTGCCCCCGGCCCTTGGCTGATCGGGCGCGTGCCGTGGAGCGAGGCAGAGCACCGTATCCGCGCGGTCGCGGCCGACAGGCACATTGCCGAAGCGCTCGACATCGCCGCCGGCGCGCCCTGCCTGGTGGTCGAGCGCCGGACCTGGGGCGCCGAGCACCCGGTGACGCAGGTGAGGTTCACCTACGCCGCGGAGAGCCACACGCTGGTGGCGCGGTTCAGGCCTTCGCAGGGGTGATTACCCTCCCCCTCGAGGGCATAGGCGCTAAGATAGCTTTGGCATGGACTGAAATTTGCGCTTTCGTGGTGGTTCGCGCCAGCGATATCGCAAGGCATGGAGATTTTGGCGCAGGGCCGCCAAGGAAGGTTGAGTAAAGATGGTCGCGAT
>NZ_JAMYPB010000063.1:0-27846 GCF_040320135.1 Mesorhizobium sp. M0772
CCTTAATGTGGACGCCTGGGGGGGCGATGTGATCGGGTGCGCGGCATGCACCACCCCGGGCCCGCCGCGGGCGCCGGTCGAACCGCCACCGCCGACCTATGACGAGCCGCCGCTCGGCGACTATGCGACGATGTACGGCCCGATTTCCGACAGCGGGTTCGAGCTCCCGGCCATCCCGATCAAGAAGATGGACCCGCAGTTCCTGCGCCAGATCGTTCCCGATCCGACCGGCCAGCGGCCAGGCACCATCATCGTCGATACGACCAACCATTTCCTCTATCTGGTGCGCGAAGGCGGCCAGGCGATCCGTTACGGCGTCGGCCTCGGCCGCGCCGGCTTCGAATGGTCGGGAGACGCCGTCGTCCAGTGGAAGCAGAAATGGCCGAAATGGACGCCGCCCGATGAGATGGTTGCCCGCCAGCCTGAACTGGAAGAATACAGCGCCAAGAACGGCGGCATGCCCGGCGGCCTCAAGAACCCGCTCGGCGCCCGCGCGCTCTACCTGTTCCACGACAACGTCGACACGCTCTACCGCCTGCATGGCTCGCCGGAATGGAACTCGATCGGCAAATCCGTCTCGTCAGGCTGCGTGCGCCTGATAAATCAGGACATCATCGACCTCTACGACCGCGTGCCGTCGAAGAGCCCGGTCATCGTGACGTCCGACATCGGCCAGCCGATGGCGGCGAGCGCAAACCGCAGAGCCATCCCGATCGATGGCGGGGTGCCGGATGGCTCGGTCCTGCTCGGCCCGGTGACCTGATCGACTTCATCGATGCCATGAAGCGGCAGGTTCCGCTCCATGCGGCAAAGCTCGCCAGGATCCCGATAGCTTTACGCGAATGCCTGGGGTTCGCATCCAAGATATGCAATGCCGGCAACAGGAGGCCAAAAAAGACGTCCAGACGAACCATGGAGCCGCTGCAATCGGGGCGGCCATGCCCTGTCAATCTCGACGCTGCTGTGTTTCGTTACCGATTGATGTATATTAGACGGGAGTATGATTGCAGAGACATACATTTCATTAGATCATTGATGGCGGGGGAACGCCGATGGTGGGATTTGATTTCGATAGTCCGCCTGCCGACGGCGCCGAGGCCAACCTGTCGGCCGAATGCGAGCGCCAATTGCTGCCGCTCGTCCGCGGAATTGTCGAGGCGGCGGTTGCCGCCGGGTGGAGCCAGGAAGACGTTCTTCTGGCCATGGTCGAGCTGTCCTGGGATCTGTACGAGAAACGCCGAGGCGATCTTTAGCAGGCCTGCGTGAGCCGGATAATTCCGTAGCGCCGGCCAAGCCAGGCCATGTTTTTCTCGCGCGAACTTTTTTCTTCACTTACAATGTTTTTTCTATCCGCGGGATGCGCTACGCTGCCTTGGGCAGGACTATGGGGGATACAAATTACCGTCCGGATTTCCGGGTTGGCTGTTTGCACGGCACGGAATTTCGATGGGCTGGCAAAGCGGCTGAGGCAGGCTGAATGAAAAATGCGGGCGAGGTTCAAGAACGCAGCGCAGGCGCCGATCGGGTCGATCGGCACGCCCTCGACACAATCCCCGAAAATGCCAATCCCAGAAGAGCAACCATGCGGGGGAGCGGGATATGCTCTGTCCGCAGCCTTGGATCGCTCCTGGAGCGTAGCCATCGCCGAAGTCGCTTACCTCGCGGGATTTTCGGATCAAGGCCATTTGGCCACCGCCATGAAGAAGCACAAGGGAAAGAAGCCATGGTTCGGGCGATACTGCTGCTGGATCGTCCGTGGCAATGACAGATAGTCGACCAGCTCTGTCAATGGCCGCGCGATCTATGTTCGGAATACAACGCTGGATTGTGACGGCGCACTATGCACAATAACTCGGCAAAAATGGTAAGATAAGATCGGAAAATAGTCAGGTATCCTTGGCTAAAAATTCACACCTGTAAATTTATAGTCAAAACCCTGGCAAATTTTCATTTGAGCTCAAATTCTTCTTTGCAATATAAAGCAGCATCTGTAGGATTCGAAGGAACGCCCAGGAGCAAACGTGAATTCTGGGCGCCTCGATACAGCACAGGATTGGATTGATCGGCGCAGCAGTGGCAGAGACGAAGATGCAACATAGAGGCAACGTCCAGGAAAGCGCCGGGACAGAGCGGCGGCGCGCGGATCGTCGCATCTTCGACGGAATTCCGGAAAGCGCGGGGCGCTACCTGGTCACGTTTCGAGGCGGCGCGGCTCATGTCGTTCATGGGCCGGGATCACACACATTCAAAGCGGCGGAACATTTCGCTTCGGTTCTGCTTGCACCCTCACCAGGGATAGCGGCATCGCTGGGCAGCGACAAAGTCCACGAATACGACGGCGACGTCGGTATGATCATGATCGTCCCAGCCGACCTCGGCGGCAAGGTGACCCGGTCATCCACCACGGAAAGCGTAATCGTTGCGCTCACCCCCGAGAGTCTCTTCGAGCTGGCAACGCGTGAATTCGACACCGGCCATGCCGAGCTTCAGCCGCCGCCGTTCGGGACCGTCGACTTCCAAGCGCTGCAACTCGCGCAGTTGCTGAAGGCAGAACTGACGGATCGGGAAACTCCAAACGAGTTCTATATCGATTCGTTGGTCACCATGTTCGGCGTCCATTTGCTTCGGAACTACGCAGGAGCGCGAAAGTTGCCACAAGCCCCAAAGGGCGGTCTGTCGAACCGCAGCGCCCGGCGGGTGCGCGAATTCCTGGAGGTAAATTTTTCCAGCAAAATCGCGGTGGCCGAGCTGGCCGCACTCTGTGGCCTTTCGCCGAGCCATTTCATCCTGGCATTCACCAAGACCTTTGGCGAGCCGCCGCACAAATACCTGCTGCGGCTGCGTCTCGATTTCGCCGAAAAACTTCTCATCGAGAGCGACCTGTCGATTGCGGAAGTCGCTCATCTCAGTGGATTCTCGGACCAGAGCCACTTGACAGTCACCATGTCCAGATACCGGAACAGAACCCCCAGGCAGGTGAAGCTGCAACGTTAACGACTGTTGCGGCGCGCATGATTGTCCGCGGCGATACCTCGATTGATCTTCAGTATAGTCGAAGGTTGTGTGGCAGAGCAGTCACAGTTGTCGCGCAGGGACCAAATACCGGATTTTCCTACAAAGATTCCGGATTATTCCAAAATACCTGCACCGCGAATGTGCTCATGGTCGCGATTGAAGTCATTTGGGGCGGGGGAGCAACCAGATGATACAGCATGTCGGATTGTCCCATGGACATTCAATTCGCGGAAATCGAGGTCTTCGCGCCTAAGGCCGAAGCGGCCTGGGCTGCACTGCAACGCCAATACGCCAGCCGGATCAGCGCTGCGGAACTCGACCATCTCCTGGCCTGTTTCGTGCTTGGACTGACCTCTCCGGCTTGTGGTGAAGGCGATCCGGGATTTCATTTCGATCTCTGCCGCGCGCTGGTGGCGGTAAGCCTGCCGCCGGAACGGACGGAGGCTGCACTGCATACGGTTCCAGAACCGACGCAGCCATGGGTCGCGAGCGCCTATCAGCTGATTGAAAAACAAGGCGCGAAGGTCGGTCTCTCGTTGCGGGAGAAGACGCGCAATTTCGAAGATTTTTTGGCCACCGAGGCGAATGGTGCGGCACATCAGAGCGCCTCGGCAATTGCGAGGAAAAACTAGCATGACCAAACGCGTCGAGGGGCGGAGAAGGATCGAACTTTCTTCAAGCTTTGTCGGAAACTGGATCGCGGGCGCGGCCGACAGCCGCTCGGTGCGGCGCCGCCTGATGGCGGTGCTGCGCATGGCTCACCGGGTTCTTGGATTCGGTCGCAAGAATATGGGTCTGGGAACATTGGGAAGCGGCACCAGCGTGCGTTCGGCTCTGGCCTGTGGCGTGAGCCCGGCCAGCGTGCTCGGCGGCCTGGCCGCGATCGCCGCGCTCGGCCTCGCCACACCGGCCCAGGCACAATATCAGGCTGGCGGCGGTTCGGCGACCGGCGGCAACGCCGTCGCCATCGGTAACGGCGCCGCGACGAATGGCAATAACAGCGTGGCGTTGGGCAGTTCCAACAGTGCAACGGGCGACGGCACGATCGCCATCGGCTATGCGATGGGTGTCAATGGCCTCAATTCCATAGGCATAGGTGTCTTCGCAGGCGCAACCGGCGTCAATGCCCTCGCCGTGGGCGGGAACGCCAAGGCCAACGGGGACGCAGCAAGCGCTATTGGCGTCAATTCGGTTGCAACCACAAGCGCGGCCGCTTTTGGCAATAATGCGCGTGCCGACGGAGTCAACTCGACCGCGATCGGCCCTGTTACCCGGGCGACCGGATTGCGCGCCACCGCGCTCGGGTTCGGGGCAACGGCATCCGGCGTGGATTCGATTGCCCAAGGTAACAGCGCCGTCGCAAGCAACCAGAATGCCGTCGCCATTGGATTCCAGGCGACCGCGACCAGCATCAACTCCATCAACATTGGCGGGCGCACCCTCGCGGGATCAGGCGCGCTCTCGCAGGGCGCCATCGCCCTTGGTACGGATGTCACGGCAAATCAGCAAAACACCGTTGCCATAGGCGTCCTGACCAAAGCGACCGGAACGAGCGCAACGGCGATGGGCAACACCGCCAGTGCCTGGGGCAACCAGTCCATCGCATTCGGCGTCGGCGCACTGGCGGGTGTTCAGGCCAACACCGCACTGCCCAACAGCATCGCGATCGGCACGAATTCGGTCTCTTCCGGCGCTTCTGCCGTCGCGCTCGGCACCGCCGCGAAAGCATCTTCCGCCGATGCCGTTGCGATGGGAAGCAACGCCAGTGCGTCGACCCAATACGGCGTCGCAATCGGCCTGAATGCGGCAGCCTCCGGTACAGGCGGAGCGATGGCACTTGGCCAAGGTACGATCTCGAGCGGTGTCAATTCCGTTGCCCTCGGCGTCCAGGCCAGTGCCACCGGGGCAGGCGCCAATGCCTTGGGCACCTTGTCCGTTGCTTCGGGAGGCAATTCCACAGCCCTCGGCACCAGTTCCACGGCCAGCAACAACTATGCGACAGCCGCAGGCTGGGGATCTGTCGCCAGCGGCGCCGATTCCGCTGCCGTAGGACGTGAGGCCGTCGCGTCGGCGCTTGACGCAACGGCGATGGGGTACATATCCAAGGCCTCGGGCCAATACAGCACCGCAGTCGGCGCCAACGCAAACGCCACCGCCACGTCCAGCACGGCGATCGGCCAGAACGCGTTTGCAACCGGCGTTCAAGCATCCGCTTTCGGCGTAGGAGCGAATGCCGGCGCCCAGAATGCGGTTGCGCTGGGCGCCCTCTCCACCGCCAGCGCCACGAGCGCCATCGCCGTGGGCAACAACGCCAAGGCGGATTCGGCCGAAGCGGTCGCCATGGGCACCAATGCGGTGGCAACCGGCGGCAAGGCCGTCTCCATCGGTTCGGGCAACACGGCTTACGGCAACGGCGCGGTCTCCATCGGCGATCCGAGCTATGCCAGCGGCACCGGCGCCTTCACCGGCGGCGCCAACAACATCGCCAACAGCGACGGCACGGCAACCGCCACAGCCGCAAACCAGGCCGCAGGCGCGGTTGCCATCGGCAACAACAACAAGGCCGTCGGGCAAGGCTCCGTGGCGCTGGGCAATGGCTCGACGGCGGGTGCAGCCGGCCTTGCCGGAATGGGCGCGCTGGGCAACGGCGCGACGGCGACGGCAAGCTCCGGCGACGTAGCGCTCGGTTCGGGCTCGGTGACCGCGACGGCGGTCGGCACCAGCGGCGCGACGATCGGCGGCACGGCCTACAGCTTCGCCGGCACGACGCCGACGAGCACTGTCAGCGTCGGCGCGCTCGGCGCGGAGCGGACCATCACCAATGTCGCGGCGGGCCGGCTCAGCAATTCGTCGACCGACGCCATCAATGGCTCGCAGCTCTTCGCCACCAACCAGCAGGTGACGCAGAACACGACGGCCATCGCCGCCAACACCGCCGACATCACCAATCTCGGCAACACGATCAACAGCATCAGCACCGGTGGCGGCATCAAGTATTTCCACGCCAATTCGACGGCGGCGGACTCGTCCGCAACGGGCACGGACTCCGTTGCTATCGGACCAGTCGCGACCGCGACGGGGACAAACGCCATCGCGGCCGGCACCAATTCGAGCGCCTCCGACGCCAACGCCTCGGCCTTCGGCAGCGGCGCCGTCGCATCGGCGCTTGACGCAACGGCGATGGGATACATCTCCAAGGCCTCGGGCCAATACAGCACCGCCGTCGGCGCCAACGCCAATGCCACAGCCACGTCCAGCACCGCGATCGGCCAGAACGCGTTTGCAACCGCCTTTCAAGCGACCGCTCTCGGGGTAGGAGCGAATGCCGGCGCCCAGAATGCAATCGCGCTGGGCGCCCTCGCCAACGCCAGCAACGCCGGCGACGTGGCGCTCGGCTCGGGCTCGGTAACCGCCGCGGCGGTCGGCACCGCCGGCACGACGATCGGCGGCGTCGCCTACAACTTCGCCGGCACGACGCCGGCAAGCACCGTCAGCGTCGGCGCGGTCGGCGCGGAACGCACCATCACCAATGTCGCGGCGGGCCGGCTCAGCAATTCGTCGACCGACGCGATCAACGGCTCGCAGCTCTTCGCCACCAACCAGCAGGTGACGCAGAATACGACCGACATCGCCGCCAACACCGCCGACATCACCAATCTCGGCAACACGATCAACAGCATCAGCACGGGCGGCGGCATCAAGTATTTCCACGCCAATTCGACGCTGGCGGATTCGCAGGCGCTGGGGACGGATTCCGTTGCCATCGGCCCGAATGCTGTTGCCAACAATGCCGGCGACGTGGCGATCGGCGCGAATGCGGTGTCGACCGTGACGACGGCGGTCGGCGGCACCACGATCGGCGGCGTTGCCTACACCTTCGCCGGAACCACGCCGGCGGGAGCGTTTTCGGTCGGCTCGGTGGGCGCGGAACGCCAGATCCAGAATGTCGCGGCCGGGCAGTTGAGCGGCTCCTCGACCGATGCGGTCAATGGTTCGCAGCTGTTTGCGACCAACCAGCAGGTGACGCAGAACACGACCGACATTGCCGCCAACACGGCTGACATAACCAATCTCGGCAATTCGATCAGCAACATTACCGGCGACACCTCGCTGGCCTACACCGACGCCAATGGCGACGGCATACGCTATGTGCGCACCAACGACCGGACGCTCGCCGTCGCGGACTCCTTCGCGCAAGGGATCGGCTCGTCCGCCCTCGGCTACCAGGCGACCGCGAGCGCCGACAATGCGCTGGCGCTCGGCCGCGACACCCAGGCCAGCGTCATCGGCGGCGTGGCGCTCGGCGCCGGCTCGGTTTCGGACCGGGCGGTCGCGCCCGTCTCGGGATCGATCCTCTCCGGCACCGGCCTCATTCCCTACAACACCGCGGACATGAGCCTGCTCGGCGCCGTCTCGGTCGGCACCTCCACCTCCTATCGCCAGATCATCAACGTGGCCGACGGCACGCAGGACCAGGATGCGGTCACGCTTCGCCAGTTGAAGGGCGCGCTGAGCTCGTTCGCGGTGACGGGGAGCCTGTACTTCCACGCCAATTCGACGGCCGCGGATTCGCTTGCGGTCGGCGTCGATTCGGTTGCGGTCGGTCCGCGCACCACCGTCAATGGCGACAATGGCATCGGCATCGGCAATGGCGCCATCGTGCAGCAGACGGCGCCGGGAGGCATTGCGATCGGCCAGAACTCGACCGTCAACCAGGCCGACAGCATCGCCCTCGGCACCAACGCGACCACCAACGGAGCGCAGGCGGTGGCGCTCGGCGCCGGCGCAAAGGCCAACGAGCCGGGCAGCGTCGCGCTCGGCGCGGGCTCGACGACGGCGGCGGCGGTCGCCACCACCGGCACCACGATCAACGGCGTTGCCTATACTTTCGCCGGAGCAGCTCCGACGAGCACGGTCAGCGTCGGCACCGTCGGCAACGAGCGCACCGTCACCAATGTCGCGGCGGGCCGGATCAGCGGCACCTCCACCGACGCAATCAACGGCAGCCAGCTCTTCGCCACCAACCAGGCGGTCGAAGCCATGCAGGGTAGCGTCGGCGACCTCAACCAGTTCGCCGTCCAGTACGACAAGGACGGGAACGGCAACAAGTCCAACTCGATTACCCTTGCCGGCGGCGACCCGAACACGCCGGTCGTCATCCACAATGTCGGGGCGGGCGTTGCAAACACCGATGCCGTCAATGTTCAGCAGTTCAACAGCGGGTTAGCACTCAACCTGGACAATTCGAAGAACTACACCAACCAGGTGGCGTCCACCACGCTGCAGCAAGCCAATGCGTATGCGGACTCCAAACTCAGCCAGCTCAACATGGACATGGGAGAGGTCAGGGGCGAGGCGCGCCAGGCTGCGGCAATCGGCTTGGCGGCCGGCTCGCTGCGCTACGACGATCGTCCCGGCAAGCTGAGCGTGGCCGCCGGCGGAGGCTATTGGCGCGGTGAAGGCGCCCTGGCCTTCGGCGCCGGCTACACCAGCGAGGAAGGACGTGTTCGAGCGAACCTGTCCGGTACGACGGCAGGCGGACACTGGGGTGTCGGCGCGGGCGTCAGTCTTACGCTGAACTAGAGCCCGGCCATGATCAGGCAGGCAGTCCTTGCTGTCGCGATATCCATGACGTCAATGCTCCTGTCCGGCCCGTTAGCGGCCGGGCAGGAAGCGATCCCTTCCGGCTACAGGGTAAAACCTTCCGACGTAGCGATCCCTGCGGATGCGAAGCTTGGCGAGTATCAACGGACCACCCGTCCGTTCGAGAACTGGACGCTGATCTGCGACGAGAACCTGAAGGCGCGCCAAAAGGTCTGCAATGTCACCCAGATCATCGAGGACCAGGCAGGACAGGTTGCGTTCAGCTGGTCGCTTGCCGCCACCAAGGAAGGCAACCCCTACATGATCTTGCGCGCCCCGCCGATCGCCAAGAGCGACGCTCCTGTCTCGCTGACGTTCGAGGGGCGCAAGGAGCCGATAAAAATTCAACTCGACGGATGCAATCAGGCCGTCTGCGTCGGCATGCTGCCGGTTGGTCCGATCATGCGCGAACAGATTTCGAAGGCCGCGGCATCCGTCATCTCCTTTCCGACCACGGATGGCAGAACGATCAACGTAACCGCGACCCTCAAGGGCTTGGCCGCGGCCGTTGCGGCGATCAATTGACGAGGCAATCGCGATGAACCAGCAATCGATCCATGACCGGATAATGGCCCGCAACCAGGGAAAGGATGCTGTCCGGGTCGGCATCGAAGACCGGAGCAGACCGCAACGAAACCGCGCGAGGACCGCTGTCTTCTCGTTGCTCGCCATTGCCGTCGTCGCCACGGCCGGCTTCGCGGCCATGCGCTACGACCTGCTCCACAATCTATTGCCGCAGCCGGCGGTCGCGGAGACCAACCAGCCCAATCCGGCCCTGGCCGAGACGCCATTTCTGCAACACGCCAAAGAGGCAGGCTTGCAGTCTTGTTCCAACATTTTCCCAGCCCTTGGGCAGATGCTGACAACCGGCACGACGTACAGCGTCCAGTCGATCTGGAACAACGAGGCCCCCGACAAACACCTCGTGGAAGCCCTGGTCGGCATGAACTACGCCACACAGGGCTACAGCGGCCCGGCGGCAGGTCTGGTGTTCGCGGCACCCACCGCATCCGTTTGCGAAGGTACGATGGTCAGGGTGGCGCCATTCGCGGCCAATTGCGCCGATGTTCCGGCCCTGCTTCCGAAAGACAGCAAGCTCGCCAACAATCTTGGACAAATCAGCGTCTATGAACTGGCCAATGGAGGGGGCAACGCGATGCTGCTGCCAACCGGCAACAGCTGCGTCGTCATTTCCGTGGCCTCGGCAGCAGGTAAACAAGGAGGCGTACAATGAGGGTGAATTCCGCCATTGCGGCGATCGGCATGCTGTTGCTTTGCGCCGGACGGCTGGGCGCGGCGGACCTCGCCCCGGCGGCGGACGTGCCCGAGCCGCCGGCCCAGGAGGAGAGAGGCATCTGGGCGGCGATCGCCTATTCGAGCCCCGACGAGAAGCACGGCTTCTTTTGGGGCGCCGACAAGCGGCAGGAGGCGATGGACATCGCGCTGAAGCATTGCCAGAACGCCGGCGGCGGCAGCTGCGCCGTGGTCAGCGTATTCCGCAATCATCGCCATTGGGACGATGACGACAATACCGGCTTTCCCTACAAGCATTGCGGCGCCCTCGCCGTAGGCGAGAAGCCGGAAGGGCGGCTGACCAGTTGGGGCGCCGAGACGGCGCAAACACGCCGGGATGCCGAAGACCTGACACTGCAGGCGTGCGAGCGGAACGGACAAAAATGCAAGATCCGCGAGTGGGTGTGCACATGACGCATCAGAGCGAAGCAGCGGAACGCCAATCGAGGCGCATGTTTGCACTCAGCGTAGCGCCGTGCTCAAGCGGGGTCAGCCCTTTGCCGTGATGCGCATCGACGGTATGCGACACCGGCTCGAAGCAGAAGAAATCGGCATCCTGCGACGGCGAATAGAGGATGAAGACGTCGAGCAATGGCGAGGCGGTGAGCGAGATGGCGATCCTGTCCTCGGGCCGGGTGATCCTGGCGCGGCGGTCCCAGCCGTCGAAGGCGTTGTTGACCCAGCTCCGCGGCAACAGGGAGGCGTTCGAGAAATTCCACGCGGGGTAATCGGCCACCGGCGCCACGCCGACCGGCAGATGATGCTTGTCCTCCAGCCAGACCCGCGCCGCCTTCGCCTCGAGCGTCGTTCCGGCGCTGCGCGGGAACCACGGATGAAAGCCGAGCCCGTAAGGCAGGCGAATGCCGGTGCGATTCTCCACCGTGAGCGTGGCATCCAAGGCTCCGTCATGCAGCGCATAGGCGACCCGCGCCGTATATCGGTAGGGGCCGATTTCACCGGCGTCGAGGACCAGTTCCGCCTCGGTGGCGCTGTGGCTGGCAATCCGCCACTCCCTCTGGAAGCCGTCGCCATGGATTGGAAAGGCCTCCCCCGGCACGTTCGGCCCGATCGCATGGAAGCGGCCGTCGAAGGCGAAACCGCCGCCTGAGATGCGGTTCGACCAGGGAACCAGAAGCTGGCAGCCGGAGGCGCCGGTGCCATCGTCGGGGCGGAGCAGCGGCACCGTTGCGCCGCAGACCAGTGCGTCGAAGCGGGCGATCGCCGCGCCCTTTTGCGGCGCCAGGACCAGACGGGCGCGGTCGTCGCGCAGTTCCAGGAGGCCGGCCATCCCTTACCAACCGCCGTCGATGGCGATGTTCTGGCCGCTGATCATGTCCGAGGTGGGCTGGCCGACACTTTTACCGCCCCCTGGACAGGCTGCCCAGAATCCCGCGCACGATCGCGCGGCCGACCGACGAGCCGACCGAGCGCACGACAGCTTTGATCGCGGCTTCGGCCACCGTCTGGCGGTTGGACGGGCGCGGCGCCGGGGCGCGGCGACCGCCTGATTGCTGCGGCGGCGGATCGTCATTGCCGAAGCCCGGAATGGTCCAGCGCGAGCGCCCGCTGTCGGCCTGCTGCGCCTGCTCGTCCTGCGCATCCCTGGCTTTCTTCTGCAGCATCTCGAAGGCCGATTCGCGGTCGATGGTCTGGTCGTACTGGCCGGCGACCGGGCTCTGGTCGATCAGCTTGCGGCGCTCGTCCGCTGTGATCGGGCCAAGCCTAGACGATGGCGGCCGGATCAATGTCCGCTGCACCATGGACGGCACGCCCTTGACCTCCAGCGTCGAGACCAGCGCCTCGCCGGTGCCGAGCTGGGTGATGGCAGTGGCGCAGTCGAAATCGGGATTGGGCCGGAAGGTGTCGGCGGCGGTCTTGACCGCCTGCTGCTCACGCGGCGTATAGGCGCGCAGCGCGTGCTGCACACGGTTGCCGAGCTGGGCGAGAACCTTTTCAGGGATGTCCAAAGGGTTCTGCGTGACGAAATAGACACCGACGCCTTTCGAACGGATCAAGCGAACCACCTGCTCGACGCGGTCGATCAGCACCTTCGGCGCCTCGTCGAAAAGCAGATGCGCCTCGTCGAAGAAGAACACCAGCTTCGGCCTTTCGGGATCGCCGACCTCGGGCAATTCCTCGAACAGCTCCGACATCAGCCAGAGCAGGAAGGTGGCGTAGAGCCTGGGGTTCATCATCAATCTGTCGGCAGCGAGCACGCTGATGGCGCCGCGGCCGTCGCGGGTGGTGCGCATGATGTCGGCGATGCGCAAAGCCGGTTCGCCGAAGAAATGCGCCGCGCCCTGCTGTTCCAGCACCAGAAGCGTGCGCTGGATTGCGCCGACCGACGGCTTGGTGACATTGCCGTAGCGCGAGCTGATCTCGTCGGCGCGCGCTGCGATGTTGGCCAGCAGTGCTTGCAGATCCTTCATGTCGAGCAGCAGCAGGCCATCCTCATCGGCGATGCGGAAGGCGATGTTCATGATGCCTTCCTGCGCTTCGGAGAGGTTCATCAGCCGCGACAGAAGCAGCGGCCCCATTTCCGAGACGGTGGCGCGGATCGGATGGCCCTGCTCGCCGAACAGGTCCCAGAAGATGACCGGGAATTCCTGGAAGTCGTAAGGGTCGAGCTTGACCTGCTCGGCCCGCTTGACCAGGAAATCCTGCGCCTTGCCCATCATGGCAATGCCGGACAGGTCGCCCTTGATATCGGCGCAGAACACAGGCACGCCGGCATTGGAAAACCCCTCGGCCAGGATCTGCAGGCTGACTGTCTTGCCGGTGCCGGTGGCGCCGGTGATCAGGCCATGGCGGTTCCCATATTGCAGCAAGAGCTGTTCGGCGCGCTGATAGCTGTCGTCGGGCTTGCGGCTGGCGCCGAGGAAAATGCTGGTGTCGTCAGCCATATGACCATGTCTCCGCAAACTGATGTGTTAAAAGCCTGTGGCCGTGCCGCAGGGTATAGTCAGGCCATTGCGCAGCGACAATGCTATTCTCCAATTGGGCTATCCATCCAGTTGGCTATTCATCCAGATTGGGCCAATCGTCTAAATTGAACCAATCCTCCAAATTGGTTTTTTGGAGCTTGCGGATTTTGCCGCTGTTTGGCAATCGTTCATGGTTCGTCCACGCAGGCTGCCCTATGTCAGGGAAGCGAATCCCAACCGCGCAAGCGCATTGCATTGCGATATCTGGCAGGGAACCGTAGACTGGACGGCTGACGCTGGTGCGGCCGCATAAAAACGAGGAGCATGGATGGGCGCCGGAGCCTTGACCAGGAGTGTCGAACCCGCTGACGTCGAGCGCCAGCGTTGGCTGGCCTTGGCCGAAAAGGCGCTCGCCGGCGCCTCCTTCGAGGAAAAACTGGTCTCGCATACCGACGATCAGATTCGCATCGAACCGCTCTACGATCGCGCCGGCGGCGCCGAGCCGCTTGTGCGCGCCAACCCCAAATTTCCCTGGATCGTCAGCCAGCGCATTGACGATCCCGATATCGGCCGCGCCAAGGCGCAGGCCCTGGACGATGTGGCACAAGGCGCGACGGGATTGTCGCTTGTCTTCGAAGGTGCTCCGAATGCGTTCGGCTATGGCCTGCCGAGGACGGCGCAGGCGCTGGAGACGGTGCTGGACGGCGTACCGCTAAACCGCACGCAGATCCGCATCGACGCCCATCCCTGGAGCCGTGCCGTTGCCGACTGGCTGGTGGCGTTCCTGAGCAAGCGCCGCTCCGACCCGGCAAAGCTGAACCTCTCCTTCGGCATCGACCCGGCGGCAATCTTTGCCGGAACCGGCCGGCTGCGCATGTCGATCGAGGCGTTGCAGGCATCGATGCCGCAATCACTGGCGCATTTCTTCTCGCTGGGCGTGCCGGGTGTGCTGCTGGAGGCGGATGGGCGAGTGTTCCACAATGCCGGCGCCACGGAGGCGCAGGAACTCGGCACCATGCTCGCTTCCGCCGTCTCCTACCTCAGGATGTTCGAGGATGCGCGCCAGCCGCTTGTCTATGCCGCTCCCCATATCGGCTTTGCGCTGAGCGTCGACCAGGACCAGTTCCTGTCGATGGCCAAGGTCCGGGCGTTGCGCAGGCTGTGGGCGCGCATCCAGGAAACCTGTTCCATCCCGGCATCGACAGCCAACATCCATGCCGAGACGTCGTTCCGCATGATGACGGCGGCGGATGCCGAAACCAACATCCTGCGCACCACCATCGCAAGCTTTGCAGCGGCAGCAGGCGGCGCGGACTCAATCTCCATCCTGCCACACACCATCGCCCTCGGGCTGCCGGCCGGCTTTGCCCGCCGCATCGCCCGCAATGCGCAGTTGATCATGGCCAATGAAAGCCATATCGACCATGTCGCCGACCCAGCATTTGGGTCGGGCGCAGTCGAGGCGCTGACCCTGGGCCTGTGCGAAGCGGCGTGGGAAGAGTTCCAGCGGATCGAAGCGGAAGGCAGCGTTCTGGCAAGCCTGCAGCAAGGGCATATCCAGAAGCGCGTGAAGGCAGCATCCGAGCGCCGCGCCGAGGCCTACCGGTCGGGTGAACGGGCAATCATCGGCACCACGCTTTACCCGCTGAAAAACGATGCCCCGGTCGAGACGCTGGCGGCTGAGCGGCGGCCGCCTTTCACAGAGGGCGTGGCGGTGTGCGAGGCGCTGTTTCCCGTCCGCATCGACCAGGCAATCGGAGCCGCACAGTGATCCCGGATTTCAGCCATATTGGCTGGTCGGCGCCACGGCGAGCGCCGGTCGAGGTCAAGGGCCAGCGGCTGACGCCGGAAGGCATTGCCGTCAAGCATCTCTACAGCCAGGGCGATCTCAAGGGGCTGCCGCATCTCGACACCTATCCGGGAATGCCGCCCTTCGTGCGCGGTCCCTATCCGACCATGTATGTCCAGCAGCCGTGGACGATCCGGCAATATGCCGGCTTCTCGACGGCCGAGGAATCCAACGCCTTCTACCGGCGCAATCTCGCCGCCGGCCAAAAGGGCCTTTCGGTCGCTTTCGATCTGCCCACCCATCGCGGCTATGACAGCGACCATCCGCGCGTATCAGGCGATGTCGGCATGGCGGGCGTGGCCATCGATTCCATCCTCGACATGCGGCAATTGTTCGACGGCATTCCGCTGGGCGAGATGACGGTGTCGATGACCATGAACGGCGCGGTGCTGCCGATCATGGCGCTCTATATCGTCGCGGCCGAAGAACAGGGCGTTGCTCAGAAGGATCTCGCCGGCACCATTCAGAACGACATTCTGAAGGAGTTCATGGTCCGCAACACCTACATCTATCCGCCGAAGCCCTCGATGCGGATCGTGTCTGACATCTTCTCCTATACCTCCCAGCACATGCCGAAGTTCAATTCGATCTCGATCTCCGGCTATCACATGCAGGAGGCCGGCGCGACCGCGGACCTGGAGCTCGCCTACACCATCGCCGACGGCATCGAATATGCCCGCGCCGGCGTCGCCGCCGGGCTCGATATCGACCGTTTCGCCCCGCGGCTTTCCTTCTTCTGGGCGGTCGGCATGAACTTCTTCATGGAGATCGCCAAGCTCCGCGCGGCGCGCCTGTTGTGGGCGACCCTGATGCAGAAGAATTTTGCACCGAAGGATGAACGCTCGCTGTCGCTGCGCACCCATTGCCAGACCTCCGGCTGGTCGCTGACGGCGCAGGACCCCTACAACAACATCACCCGCACCATGATCGAGGCGATGGCGGCGACGCAGGGACATACCCAGTCGCTGCACACCAACTCGTTCGACGAGGCGATGGCGCTGCCGACCGACCACTCGGCCCGCATCGCCCGCAACACGCAGCTGATCCTGCAAAAGGAATCCGGCACCACCCGCATCATCGATCCGTGGGGCGGCTCGGCCTATATCGAACGGCTGACGCATGATCTGGCGGCGCGTGCGCTCGCCCATATCGAAGAGGTCGAGGCGCTTGGCGGCATGGCGGCGGCAACCGAACAGGGCATTCCAAAACTGCGCATCGAGGAAGCGGCGGCGTGCACGCAGGCGCGCATCGATTCCGGCGAACAGATGCTGATTGGCGTCAATGCGCATCGCCCGGAGAACGATAGCGAGGTCGACGTGCTGAAGATCGACAATGCCGAGGTCAAGGCCCGGCAATTGTCGAAGCTGCAGAACCTGAAAGGCACGCGCAATGTCGGCGCGGTCGAGAGCGCGCTCGATGCGCTGACCCGCGCTGCGCAGGGTAACGAAAACCTGCTGGAATTTGCCATCCGCGCCGCGCGCGCCAATGCCACGGTCGGCGAGATCTCGCTGGCGCTCGAAAAGGTCTTTGGCCGTCACGTCGCCTCGGTGCAAACGATCTCCGGCGTTTATCGCAATGCGCTTGGCGACAATCTGACGGTCAACCGATTGCTGGAGAAGCTCGAAGCTTTCGAGAAGAAGTCCGGCGGCAAGCCGCGCATCCTGGTCGCAAAGATGGGACAGGACGGCCACGACCGTGGCCAGAAGGTGATCGCCACGGCCTTCGCCGATCTCGGCTTCGACGTCACGGTCGGCGCGATGTTCCAGACACCCGAGGAGATCGCCGGGCTGGCGGTGGCGCAGGACGTCCATATCATCGGCGCCTCGTCGCTGGCGGCGGGGCACCTGACACTGATCCCCGAACTACGCGACGCGCTGAAGAAGCTCGGCCGCAGCGACATGCTGATCGTCGCCGGCGGCGTCATCCCGCCGCAGGACTATGACGCGGTGCTGGAAGCTGGCGCCGCGGAGATCTTCCCGCCAGGCACGGTTATTCCGGAGGCTGCGGATCGGTTGCTGGAGCGGCTGCTGGCGAGCTGATTGAAACAGTTGCACTGCTTATCAAAGTTGCGTTACAATATCGGGCGCAACCTATGGTATAGCTATGAACACCATCATTCAGGGACTTGAGGACGGATCGGGCGTTGTAATCCTGCCGCGGGAAACTCTCGACAGCTTGGGCCTGCAAATGGGCGATGAACTCCAGATCATCGAAACCGACGACGGCACCATCCTACGGCCGGTGCCGTGTGACGACGTCGAACGGCAAATACGTGCCGCTCGCGATGTCATGGACAAGTATGAGCCCGCGTTGCGAAAGCTGGCTGTGCAAATAGCGTGAGCTGGCGTCAGGCGTCCGACAGCTTGAGGATTTCCCATTCCTTGCCGTTGACGCTTGCGACGTCGCCGATCTTCTTGCCGAACAGCGCCACGGCCATTGGCGAGACGTGTGAGATGCTGCCCTTTGAGGGGTCGGCCTCGTCCTCGCCGACTATCTTCCAGTGCACTTTCTTGCCGTCATCGCCTTCCAGCGTGACACCCATGCCGAAGCGCACCTGGTCGCTGCCCGGTTCCGGCACGGAAAGCTCGGCGCTTTCGCGGCGCGCTGTCCAGTAGCGCAGGTCGCGCGAGACAACGGCAATGCGCTCGCGATCGGCTTTTCGCTCGGCTTTCGCCAAGATGTCGCGCAGATCGGCCAGATTGTCCTCGATCATCGCCAGGCCGCGCTCCGTCACCAGATTGCGGTGTTGGCTGATCGGCCGCTCGCCGATGCCGGCAATGGCGTTTTCGCTGTCTTCCTCGCGGGTAAAAGCTCTGCTCATCGGATAAACTTAGGCCCGCTTCCGTGACTGCACAAGCCACTTGCCGGACCCGGTCATTGGCCGGACTATGGCCGAGCGGAGACCTATGCGGCTGGCCCAATTCCTGCGATCAGCCGGATGATCGCAAGGGATGTGCCGATGTTGAACAGACGAACGCTTCTCAAGGGGACGGCCGGCTTTGCCGTGCTCGGCCTTTCGGTGGGCAACGCCTTGGCGAAAACGGCGGTGCGCGGCTCGATCAATGCCGCCGAGCTTGGCGTGGAGCCGGACGCACTGGACGACCAGGGCAAAGCCTTCGCCAGGATGCTTGCCGAGGCGAGCGAGCGCAACGCGCCGGTGTTCCTGCCGCCGGGCACCTATGTCGTGTCCAACCTGACCCTGCCCGCCCGCGTCAGGCTTTCGGGCGTGCCGGGCGCCTCGCGCATCCTCTATGGCGGCAATGGCCATTTGCTGACGGCCGAACAGGCCGAGCATATAGAGTTCACCGCATTGGTCTTCGACGGCGCCAACGGCGGGTTGGCCGACGATGCACAAGGCCTGCTCGACCTGCGCCGCGTCGCCCATCTCGTCATCGACAATTGCACGATCACCGGCAGCGGCAAGCATGGGCTGGCGCTGGAGCATGCGTCGGGCCGCATCGAGCGGTCCGAGATTTTGGGGGCTGCGGACGCCGGCATCTACTCCGTCGAGGCCGCTGGCCTGGCGATATCCGACAACACCGTATCCGACTGTGGCAATGGCGGCATTCTTGTGCATCGCTGGCGGCAGGCCGAGGACGGCACGATCGTCAGCGGCAACCGCGTGCAGCGGATCGGCGCGCGCAGCGGCGGCACCGGGCAGAACGGCAATGGCATCAACGCATTCCGTGCCGGCAATGTCTCCGTCACCGGCAACATCGTCTCGGACTGCGCCTTCTCGGCGATCCGCGCCAACAGTTCCAGCAATCTGCAGATGACCGGCAACACCTGCTCGCGGTCGGGCGAAACGGCGCTCTATTCCGAATTCTCCTTCGAAGGCGCCATCATCGGCAACAACATCGTCGATGGTGCCGCTAACGGCATCTCGATCGCCAATTTCAACGACGGCGGCCGTATGGGTGTCTGCTCGAACAACATCGTGCGCAACCTCTCGGCCACCGGCCCCTACCCCGCCGACGCGCCGGGCTTCGGCGTCGGTATCAGCGTCGAGGCCGACACCACCGTCTCGGGCAATGTCATCGAGAACGCGCCGCTCTACGGCATGCAGATCGGCTGGGGCGCTTATATGCGCAATGTTGTGGCGACGGGAAACATCATCCGTCAGGCCGGAACCGGCATCGCCGTCACTGTGGTAGAAGGCGCTGGAAACGCCATCATTTCCGACAACGTCATCGACGGCGCCAAGAATGGCGCCATCATCGGCCAGCGCTGGGCCGAACCGGCGACCGGCGACCTCGCGCGGTCAAGCGTAAGCGGCTATGCGCATCTGACGGTTGAGCGAAACAGGGTCAGCTGAGCGCCGTCGTCGGCCGCAGCGAGCCGACCTTGGCGCCGATGCGGCTTTCGATCGGCGGATTGGCCCGCTCCAGAAGGTTCGCCGCCAGTGCGCCGTCGGCGCTGAGAAGTTTTGCCAGCACAGCGGCAATCATCACCTCGGCGGCGCGACCGGCGCCGTCATCACATTTTAGCGCGATGCCGAGGCCAAGCTCCGGAACGGCGGCGCAATAGACACCCTCGGCGCCCGTCTTGACGAATATGCGGCCGGGCGCGGCCTGCATCAGCGCCACATCCACTTTGCCGGTGCCGGCGACCAGGAAAGGCTCGGCCATACAGGCAGACAGCAGGCGTTTGGCCGCCTTGGCGCGCTCAGGGCCAAGGCTCCTGCCCGTCGCCATACGGGCAAAGCCCAGCGCAAAGCTTTTCAGCGGCACGGCATAGGTGGGGATCGAGCAGCCATCGGTTGCCCGGTGATTCGCATCGTGGGCAGCGCCGGTCACCGCCTGCATGGCGTCGCGCACCATCTCCTGCAAACCATGGCCTGCCTTGACGTAGCCTTGGTGGGCAATCCCTGAGTGCACGCAGGTGCAGAGAAATCCGGAATGCTTGCCCGAGCAATTGTTGTGCAGTGCGTTCGGCGAGACGCCTGTGCGGGCCAGTGCGATCGTCGCGTCGTGGCTCGACGGCCAATGCGCGCCGCATTCCAGCGCCGACTTGTCGAGCCCGGCCTTGGCCAGCATCGCCTGCGCCAGTTCGACATGCGCGGGTTCGCCTGAATGTGAAGCGCAGGCCAGCGCCAGTTCGCGGTCGCCGAAGCCATAGGCATCGGCGGCACCCGTTTCAACCAGCGGCAGCGCCTGGATCGCCTTGACCGCCGAGCGCGGAAACACCGGCCGCGCCGTATCGCCGATCTCCAGGACAGGCTTGCCGTCACCGTCAAAGATTGCGACAGCGCCGCGATGGGCGCTCTCGACGATCGCGCCGCGCAAGACTTCGACCAGAACCGGATTTGTCATCACCACCCCGAAAAATACGGGCCGCTTCTACCTGATCCGGTCGAGGATGGAAACGTAGTTGGCGACGGCAGCGCCACCCATGTTGAAGATGCCGCCAAGCTTTGCGTCCGGCACCTGGATGCCGCCTGCTTCGCCGGTCAACTGCATGGCGGTCAGTACATGCATCGACACACCGGTGGCGCCGATCGGATGGCCCTTGGCCTTCAGCCCGCCCGAAGGATTGACCGGGAGCCTGCCGTCTTTTGCCGTCGTGCCGTCTAGCGCCAGCCTGGCGCCCTCGCCCGGCTTGGCCAGGCCCATCGCCTCATATTCGATGAGTTCGGCAATGGTGAAGCAGTCATGCGTCTCGACGAAGGAGAGGTCGTCGAGCGTCACGCCGGCCTTCTTCAAAGCCTGGTTCCAGGCCTGCTCGCAGCCTTCGAAAGACAGGATGTCGCGCTTCGACATCGGCAGGAAATCCTGGACATGCTCGTTGGCGCGGAAGGCGACGGCGCGGCGCATCTTCAGCGCCGTCGAGGTGTCGGTGAGCACAAGAGCGGCGGCGCCATCGGAAACCAGGGAGCAATCGGTGCGCTTCAGCGGACCGGCGACGAAGGGGTTCTTCTCGCTTTCCTGGCGGCAGAATTCGTAACCGAAATCCTTGCGCATCTGCGCGTACGGATTGTCGACGCCGTTCTTGTGGTTCTTGGCGGCGATCATCGCCAGCGCGTCCGACTGGTCGCCATAACGCTGGAAATAGGCCTGCGCGATCTTGCCGAAGACTCCAGCGAAACCGGCCGGCGTGTCGCCCTCTTCCGGCAGATAGGAAGCCTTGAGCAGGTTCTTGCCGATCTCGGGGCCGGGGGTCGTCGTCATCTGCTCGGCACCGACCACCAGCACGATGCGGGCGGCATTGGCGTCGATGGCGCGGATGCCTTGGCGGACCGCTGCCGAACCCGTGGCGCAGGCGTTCTCGACCCGCGTCGCCGGCTTGAAGCGCAGCCGGTCATCGGCCTGCAGCACCAGGCTGGCGGTAAAATCCTGAGGGGAGAAGCCGGCGTTGAAATGGCCGAGCACGATCTCGTCGACCTCGTCCGGGCCAATGCCGGCATGGTCGAGCGCGTCGACCGCGACCTTTGTGATCAGGCCCTCGAGCGTCTCGGCTTCAAGCTTGCCGAAGCGCGAATGCGCCCAGCCGACGATGCATGCGGTCATGGCAACCTCCGTTCGCCGCGAGCCTAACATGTCATAGCGCGGCATCAGCCTCTAATATTGTTCAACAGTGAACCGTTTTCCAGTCCAAGGGATGGGCCAGAGCGACACGATCGGTTGATCCGAGCGCGAGTTTTTTATTGATTGATCCGTCAATAAAAAATAATCTCGGTTTTGATCTGGATCTCCCCAATGCCGAAAGTCGGAATGGAACCGTTGCGCCGCAAGGCGCTCATCGACGCGACGATCTCGGCGATCGGCGAGCGCGGCTCGCTTGATGTGACCATGTCGGAGATCGCCGGACGGGCGGGCGTGTCGTCGGCCCTTGCCCACCACTATTTCGGCGCCAAGGACGAACTGCTGCTGGCGACGATGCGGCACATACTGGCCGAACTGACCATCGACATGCGGCGCGCCCTGCAATCCGCCGGCTCGCCGCGCGAACGCGTCTCGGCGGTGGTCGCCGTCAACTTCTCCGACATCCAGTTCCGGCCGGAAACCATCGCGGCCTGGCTCGCCTTTTATGTCGAGGCACAGAAATCATCGGCCCTGCGCAGGCTGCTCAGGGTCTATGCGCGGCGGCTGCACTCGAACCTGATGAGCGGACTGATCGGCATACTGCCGCGCAACGAGGCCGACCGCGCGGCGGAAGCGGTCGCGGCGATGATCGACGGGCTGTACATCAGGCGCGCGCTGAAGGACGGCGTGCCGGATGCTCAAACCGCGATCGCGCTGGTCGAAGATTATCTCGAAATCAAACTCGGCGGGCGACAGACACAGTGACAGCCTCATTGACAGCCTCAGAGATATCAAGGCGACCCAACATCCTGATCGTCATGGTCGATCAGCTCAACGGCACGCTGTTTGCGGACGGGCCGGCGGACTTCCTGCATGTGCCGCATCTCAAGGCGCTGGCCGCACGCTCGGCGCGCTTCGGCAACAACTACACGGCCTCGCCGCTTTGCGCGCCGGGCCGCGCCGCTTTCATGAGCGGGCAATTGCCGTCGCGCACCCAGGTCTATGACAACGCCGCCGAATTCGCTTCCTCGATCCCGACCTATGCGCATCATCTGCGCAGCGCCGGCTACTACACCTGCCTGTCGGGCAAGATGCATTTCGTCGGGCCGGACCAGTTGCACGGTTTCGAGGAGCGGCTGACCACCGACATCTATCCCGCCGATTTCGGCTGGACGCCGGATTACCGCAAGCCCGGCGAGCGCATCGACTGGTGGTATCACAATCTGGGCTCGGTCACCGGCGCCGGCGTTGCCGAGATCACCAACCAGATGGAGTATGACGACGAGGTCGCCTTCCACGCGGTGCAAAAACTCTACGATCTTGCCCGCACCTCCGAGGACGAGGCCAGCCGGCCCTGGTGCCTGACGGTTTCCTTCACCCACCCGCACGACCCCTATGTCGCACGGCGGCAATATTGGGAATTCTATAAAGACTGTCCGGCGCTTGAGCCGGAGGTGGGATTCATCCCCTATGCCCATCAGGACCCGCATTCGCAACGGCTTTACCGGGCCAGCGACTACGACAGTTTCAACATCACGCCGGAGCAGATCCGCCGCTCGCGGCGCGGCTACTACGCCAACATCTCCTATCTCGACGAAAAGGTCGGCGAGTTGATGTCAGTGCTGGAGCGAACGCGCATGCTGGACGACACCATCATCCTGTTCTGCTCCGACCATGGCGACATGCTTGGCGAGCGCGGCCTGTGGTTCAAGATGAATTTCTTCGAGGGCTCGGCGCGAGTACCTTTGATGATCGCCGGCAAAGGCATTCCTGCAGGGCTGATCGAGGCGCCGGTCTCCAACCTCGACGTGACGCCGACGCTGTGCGATCTCGCCGGCATCGACATCTCCGCGATCGCACCGTGGACCGATGGCCAGTCGCTGCTGCCGCTGCTTGATGGCGAGCCGCGCACCGCGCCGGTGCTGATGGAATATGCCGCCGAGGGCTCCAACGCGCCGTTGGTGGCGATCCGCGACGGCCGCTACAAATTCATCCATTGCGAGATCGACCCGCCGCTTCTGTTCGATCTCGAAGCCGATCCGCAAGAACGCACCAATCTTGCCACCGATCCGGCGCATGCCGATCTGGTGGCGGCCTTCACGGGAGCCGTGCGAGCGCGCTGGGACATGACGGCATTCGATGCCGCGGTGCGCGTCAGCCAGGCGCGGCGCTGGGTGGTTTATCCCGCGCTGCGCAACGGCACGCATTACCCCTGGGAATTCCAGCCACTGCAGAAGGCATCGGAACGCTACATGCGCAACCACATGAACCTCGACAATCTCGAGGAACAGAAACGCTTTCCGCGAGGCGAATGATGACAATTGTCCCCTCCCTCGAGCACCTCAGACAGGCCTATGCCGTGACGTCGAAGGCGACGCAGATCACGCCTTTGCTGGAATCGACAGCCTTGGCCAAGGAGACGGGTGCGGCCCGCGTCTTCATCAAACCGGAATCGCTGCAATGGGCGGGATCGTTCAAGGTGCGCGGGGCCTATTGGCGGTTGAAGCGGCTGTCGCCGGATGAGGCCATAAAAGGCGTCGTCGCCTACTCCTCCGGCAATTTCGCGCAAGGGTTGGCGGCTGCCGGCCAGGCGCTCGGCATTCCCGTCACCATCGTCATGCCGATCGACGCGCCGGCCGCCAAGCGCGATGCGACCGCAGGCTATGGCGCGCGCGTCGTGCTGACCGATCATGGCGAGCGCGCCCGTGAAGAGGTCGCAGCCGCCAAGGCCCGCGAGATTGCCGAGACCGAAGGGCTGGCGTTGCTGCATCCATTCGACGATCCGGAGATCGTTGCCGGCCAGGCCGGCGCCGGGCTCGAAGCGCTCGAACAACTCGAGGCAAAGGACGCCAGTGCCGACCTTCTGTTCTGCTCGGTCGGCGGCGGCGGACTGATCGGCGGCATGTCGCTCGCCTTCCACTATCTGTCGCCGGCAACCGAGATCATCGGCGTCGAGCCGGAAGGCTTCAACGGCATGGGTGCATCGCTAGCGCATGGCGCCATCGAGACCATGCCGATCGCGCCGAAATCGATTTGCGACGGGCTGATGTCGCGGCGGCCGGGCGTCGCGCCGTTTGCGGCGGTCAAGACCGCCGGCGTGCGCGGCATCACCGTCGATGATGCCTCCGTGCGGCGGGCAATGAAGATCGCCTTCGAACGGATGAAGCTGGTGCTCGAGCCATCGGGCGCCGCCTCTCTGGCGGCGCTCCTCGGCGGCAAGGTGGATGTGACGGGTAAAACGGTCCTGGTCATGGCTACCGGCGGCAATGTCTCGCTCGCCGATTTTATTTCGCATATGAACGATGGGCGCATGTGAACCATGCTTGAAGCAGACTTCGTCATCATCGGCTCCGGCTCGGCCGGCTCGGCCATGGCCTACCGACTGTCGGAAGACGGCAAGCATTCGGTGATCGTCATCGAGTTCGGCGGTACCGATATCGGGCCGCTGATCCAGATGCCGTCGGCGCTGTCGATCCCGCTTAACATGAGCCTTTACGACTGGGGCTTTGCCAGCGAACCGGAGCCGCATCTCGGCGGCCGCGTGCTGGCGACGCCACGCGGCAAGGTGATCGGCGGCTCGTCCTCGATCAACGGCATGGTCTATGTCAGGGGCCACGCACGCGACTTCGACCACTGGGCCGAACAGGGGGCGGCCGGCTGGGGCTTCGCCGACGTGCTGCCCTATTTCAAGCGCATGGAGGACAGTGACGGCGGCGAGGACGGCTGGCGCGGCCACGGCGGCCCGCTGCACGTCCAGCGTGGCCCGCGCAAGAATCCGCTCTACGGCGCCTTTGTCGAGGCCGGCCGCCAAGCCGGGTTCGAACTGACCGACGACTACAATGGCTGGAAGCAGGAAGGCTTCGGACCGATGGAGCAAACCATTCGCGGCGGCCGCCGCTGGTCGGCTGCGTCGGCCTATCTGAAGCCGGCGCTCAAGCGGCAAAATGTCAGCGTGATCAGAGGCTTCGCCCGCCGGGTGATCATCGAGAATCAGCGTGCCGTCGGAGTCGAGATCGAAGCTCACAAACAGATTCAGGTCGTTAAGGCACGACGTGAGGTGATCGTCGCCGCATCGTCGATCAATTCGCCCAAGATCCTGATGCTATCCGGTATCGGCCCGGCCGCGCATCTCACGGGGAACGGCATCCAGGTCGTGGCCGACCGGCCCGGTGTCGGCCGCAATCTGCAGGATCATATGGAGCTCTACATCCAGCAGGAATCGACCCAGCCGATCACGCTGAATTCGGTTCTCAACCCATTCTCCAAGACGCTGATCGGGGCGCAGTGGCTGTTCTTCAAGACCGGCCTCGGCGCCACCAACCATTTCGAGGCCGCGGCCTTCGTGCGCTCGCAGGCCGGTGTCGACTACCCCGATATCCAGTACCACTTCATCCCGGCGGCGGTGCGCTATGACGGCAAGGCGGCGGCGAAGGCGCATGGCTTCCAGGCGCATGTCGGGCCGATGCGGTCGAAGTCGCGCGGTTCGGTGACGCTGCGCTCGCCCGACCCGAAAGCGACGCCGGTCATCCGCTTCAACTACATGTCGCATCCAGACGACTGGACCGAGTTCCGCCACTGCATCCGGCTGACCCGCGAGATCTTCGGCCAGAAGGCTTTTGACGGCTTCCGCGGCAAGGAAATCTCGCCGGGTTCGCATGTCCAGTCGGACGAGGATCTCGACGCCTTCATCCGGGATCATGCCGAGAGCGCCTATCACCCGTGCGGCACCTGCAAGATGGGTCGGGCCGATGACATCACGAGCGTCGTCGATCCGGAGTGCCGCGTCATCGGCATCGACGGGTTGCGGGTCGCCGACTCCTCGATCTTTCCGCGCGTCACCAATGGCAATCTCAACGCGCCCTCGATCATGACCGGCGAAAAGGCCTCCGACCACATTCTCGGCCGCACGCCGCTGGCGCCATCCAACCAGGAACCCTGGATCAATCCGCGCTGGCAGGTGGCGGATCGATAGGGCATTGTCCGGCGGACTGCTCCGCAATAGCGAATACATCTGGAGAACAGCATGCGCGCCCAGCCAACGGCATCGCACTATGTCAACGGCCGCTACATCGAGGACGAAGGCGGCGCGCCGCTGCCGGTGATCTATCCGGCGACCGGTGAGGTCATCGCCACTTTGCATTCGGCGACTCCGAACGTGCTGGAGCTCGCCATCGAAGCCGCGCGGGCCGCACAACCGGCCTGGGCGCGGATGAAGCCGGTCGAGCGTGGCCGCATCCTGCGCCGCGCCGCCGACATTTTGCGCGCGCGCAACGCCGATCTGGCGCGGATCGAGACGCTCGACACCGGCAAAGCGATCCAGGAGACGCTGGTGGCGGATGCACTATCGGCCGCCGACTGCCTCGAATATTTCGGCGGCGCGGTTGCCGCCTTCAACGGCGAGGCGATCGATCTTGGTGGACCTTTTGCCTATACGCGCCGCGAGGCGCTCGGTGTGTGCGTCGGCATCGGCGCCTGGAACTATCCGATCCAGATCGCCGGCTGGAAATCCGCCCCGGCGCTCGCCATGGGCAACGCCATGGTATTCAAGCCTTCGGAGAACACGCCGCTGTCGGCGCTGGCGCTGGCCGAGATCTACTCAGAGGCGGGCCTGCCCGACGGGCTGTTCAACGTCGTGCAAGGCTATGGCGAAGTCGGCGCCGGCCTCGTCGGCCATGATGTCGTTGCCAAAGTTTCGGTGACCGGCTCGGTGCCGACCGGCCGCAAGGTGCTGTCGCTCGCCGGTTCGAAGATGAAGCATGCGACGATGGAACTCGGCGGCAAGTCGCCGCTGATCGTGTTCGACGATGCCGATCTCGAAAACGCCATCGGCGGCGCCATGCTCGGCAATTTCTATTCGAGCGGGCAGATCTGCTCCAACGGCACGCGTGTTTTCGTACAAAGCGGCATCCATGACCGCTTCGTCGACCGGCTGGTCGAGCGGACGAAAAAGATCCGCATCGGCGATCCGCTCGATCCTGAGACGCAGATGGGGCCGCTGGTCAACAAGGCGCAGCAGGAGAAGGTCGTTTCCTACATCGCGGCCGGCAGGCAGGATGGAGCAACGCTCGCCTGCGGTGGCAACGTGCCGTCGCTGCAAGGGTTCGATGGCGGCTTCTTTGTAGAGCCAACCGTGTTCACCGGTGTCACCGATAAGATGCGCATTGCGCGCGAGGAGATTTTCGGGCCGGTGATGAGCGTGCTGAAGTTCGACGGCGAGGACGAGGTGGTCGACCGCGCCAACGACACCGAATTCGGCCTCGCCGCCGGCGTCTTCACCCGCGACCTGCAGCGCGCTCATAGGGTGATCGCCGAACTGCAGGCCGGCACCTGCTGGATCAACGCCTACAATCTGACGCCAGTGGAAATTCCGTTTGGCGGGGTGAAGCAATCCGGCATCGGGCGAGAGAACTCGCTGGCGGCTTTAGCGCTCTATTCGCAGCTGAAGGCGGTGTATGTCGAGACCGGGGACGTGGCGAGCCCGTATTGAGGGTTGGTGCGAGGCACCCCCCACATCCCGGGAGGGGGGGGCGGGGGGGTGTGGCGTTTACGAAAGACCGGCGCCCAGCACCGTTGCCAGGGGGGGGGTGGCGGGGTGGGGGGG
>NZ_JAMYPB010000064.1:0-26308 GCF_040320135.1 Mesorhizobium sp. M0772
CGACCCTCCCCATCGAGGGGAGGGTGGGGCGTCGGCGGTTCGGGCTCCTCGCGCTTCAAGAACTCCGGAACGACCTGCTCGGCCGCCGGCTTCAGCGCCTCAAGCGCATCCCATTTGATCGGCGGCAGGGGAGCGGTTTCGTCGATGCGCCCCTCGACGACTTCCTTCTTGCCGAACGAAAATATGTTCTTGAAAAAACCGGCCATGCTTCAATCGTCTCAGGCGGCGCGGGCAGTGAGCGGGGCTGCTATCAGGCGCGCGCCGTCATGGCCGGTGATGTCTGCCTCGACGATCTCGCCCGGCGCGCCTGTGCCGAGCGCGGCAAGCGTGAACCCTTCGGTGCGGCCGAGGCCGTCGCGCTCGATAAGGATCGTTTGGCGCGTTCCCGGGAGGGACGACAGATGGCGGCGATACGCAGCCTCACCAGCGGCGCGCAGCTGGGCCGCGCGCTGCTTGACCAGTTCGCGGCGGACCTGCGGCATGCGCGCGGCGGGCGTGCCTTCGCGCGGCGAAAACGGGAAGACATGCAGGTGCGTCAGCCCACATTCCTCGACAATTTTTGTCGAATTCTGAAACATTTCCTCGGTCTCGGTCGGGAAGCCGGCGATGATGTCGGCGCCGAAGACGATTGCCGGGCGCAATTTGCGCACATCTTCGCAGAAGCGGATCGACTGGTCGCGCAAATGCCTGCGCTTCATGCGCTTCAGGATCATGTCGTCACCTGATTGCAGCGACAGATGCAGATGCGGCATCAGCCTGGGTTCGGTGGCGATGGCGTCGAGCAGATCATCATCCGCCTCGATCGAATCGATGGAGGACAGCCGCAGCCGCTTCACATCAGGCACCTGCTTCAGGATGGTCTTCACCAGCTTTCCCAGCTTCGGCGCGCCCGGCAGGTCGGCGCCGAAAGAGGTCATGTCGACGCCGGTCAGCACGATCTCGGCATAGCCGTTGCCGGCGAGACGCTTGACCTGCTCGACAACCGCGCCCATCGGCACCGAGCGCGAATTGCCGCGGCCGTAGGGGATGATGCAGAAGGTGCAGCGGTGGTCGCAGCCATTCTGCACCTGCACGAAAGCGCGCGCCCGGCCCTCGATGGCGTCCACCATATGACCGGCGGTCTCGCGCACCGAGAAAATGTCGTTGACGCGCGCCTTCTCGGTGTCGTTGACGCCGAAATCCGGCAGCGCGCGGTAGGAGTTGGCCTTCAGCTTCTCTTCGTTGCCAAGCACGAGGTCGACCTCGTCCATGGCGGCAAAATTCTGCGGTTCGGTTTGCGCGGCGCAGCCGGTGACGATGATGCGCGCCGCCGGATTTTCGCGGCGGGCCTTTCTGATCGACTGCTTGGCCTGGCGCACCGCTTCGGCGGTGACGGCGCAGGTGTTGAAGATGATGGCGCCGCCTTTGAGCGCGCCGAGGCCTGCGCTTTCGGCCTCGCGGCGCATCACTTCGGATTCATAGGTGTTGAGACGGCAGCCGAAGGTGACGACGTCTATGCCTTGGGAGTTGGGTCCCTTGGTATCGGCAAGTGCAGACATCAGGCCGCGCTTTCGGTGTCGCGGGCCCAGGTGCCGGTCGACGGATCGAAATTGCCGGAAAACTCCCATTCGGCAGCGCCGGTCAGGATGACGTGGTCGTCGTCGCGCCATTCCACATGCAGCGAGCCGCCGCCGGGCGTCATCAGCGTGACGCTGCGGCCGGTGCGCCGGGTGCGGGCAGCGGCGACGACGGAAGCGCAAGCGGCCGAGCCGCAAGCCCTGGTCAGGCCGGCGCCGCGCTCCCAGGTGCGGATGATCATCGTCTCCGGCGACGTTACCTGGGCGATGGTGATGTTGGCGCGCTCGGGGAAGATCGGATGGTTTTCGAGCAGCGGGCCGAAACGCTCGAGTTCATAGGACCAGACATCGTTGTCGACCCAGAAGATGGCGTGCGGGTTGCCCATCGAAAGAGCCGAAGGCGAATGCAGCACCGGCGCGTCGATGGGGCCGATCTGCAACTCGATCATGCGGGTGTCGCGGAATTCCTCAGCCAGCGGGATATCCTGCCAGCCGAAGCGCGGCGTGCCCATGTCGACCGAGATGGTGCCGTCGGCATGTTCGACGGCGTTGAGGATGCCGGCGCGGGTCTCGAAGGTGAAAGTCTTCTGGCCGGTTTCGGCGGCCAGCGCCTGGACGACACAGCGCATGCCGTTGCCGCAGGCCTGCGCGCCCGAGCCGTCGGAATTCAAGATGTCGATGTAAAAGGCGGTGCCCGGCGTGCGCGAATCGTGGATCGCCATGATCTGGTCGAACCTGGTCGCCGCATCGGCGTTCAGCGCGACAGCCGACGCCGCCGTGACCCTATCGGCACGGCCACGCATGTCGGCGACGATGATTTCGTTGCCGATGCCGTTCATCTTGGCGAAGGGGGCAGTGCCTGCCATGATCTGAGGTAATTCCTGTACGTTTCGCCGCTATATGGCGGAAACGGGCGGGAATTACCAGTGTGGGCTGCGTTTAGGTTACCGCGAAAACGCCGAGCACGATCAGCAGGAAGATGACGAGAACGATGCCGATCAGCACGCGCGCGCCGGTGGCGGCGGCACCGGCCAGCGCCGGCATGCCGAGCAGGCTGGCGGCGGCAGCAACGATGAGAAGAATGATGATCCATTTGATCATGGACAATGCCTCGCAAATTGACTGCAGCGGCCTAAGAACGCATCTGCCGCGCTCTGGTTCCCTCTTGCCGCGAGGCTCTCTCCGACTGGGCGCGCTATTCGGCAATCTCGAAGTCGGTCGTGAAAGGCGCCGTCTTTTGCGAGTTCTCGTCATGCATGAGGAAATCCGCTCGGTATTTGCCGGGGGGAACGCCATCCAGGGAGACGTTTAATTTGAAGAACATCTCTCGGTTATGCGAGCGCGAGGCGAGCTGGACCCGGCCAAGCTTTTCGACGGTTCCCAGCTTCTCGCCCGACTGGGAAAGCACGGTAAGGTCAACGTAAAGCGCGATCTGGTTGTTGCCGAGCCCATCCGAGCCGTAGCCGTAACCGACCGGCTCCATATAAAGCACAATCTCTTCGCCCGGCTTGTAGACATGGTTCGGGCGCTCGGCGTAGGCGCCGAACCCGCTGGCCGACATGATATGCTTCACATTTTGCACGCCAAGCGGCATCGCTTGCCACAGAGCGTCCTCGGCGCTGCGGAATTTGTCCAGCGCGCCGGCGCCATCACCCGCCTGCAGTGCCTTTTCGGCTTCAGCGGCGCGATCGGTGATTTCACCCGCGAAAGCGGCCGGCGTCGAAATTACCAGCGCGATCAAAACTGCCAAGATTGATTTCATCTGTTCCCCCTGTTGCGATAGACCATCGGCTAAAATGGCAGTGCCGTAAACGGCCAAATGCAGACTCCAGCCGCGCTCGATCTCGGGAACGTCCCAAACCTCGCCCGGACGCAAGGCGCGAAACCGCTCACGCGCCAGGCCTTGCGCCTCAAGCGCTTCAGTCAGTTTTGCGCCGGCAGTTGCGCTCGACCGCCGATGCGCCGACCTGCTGCGGGCTCCGGTGCCGCTTTCGCAACCAATGTACCGGTTGGAACCGCGCTAGAGCGAAGACATGCCTTTTGTCCGCCAGCCATTTTGCGACAAATTTACAACAATTCGTGGTGCAAACCCTATTTTAACCATATCGGGTTGAAATTTCGCCACCTTCTCCATCTTGGTGAGGGGTGAGATTGTGCGGACGGCTTCCCCCCAGCCGGATCCGACGGAGGTTTGAATGATTTTTTCGAGAAGCGGGCTGATGGCCGTATCGCTGGCAGCGCTCGTTGCGAGCGGCTGTTCGACCTCGCGTTTTTCATCGATGGATGACCAGCAGCCCGCCCCGCTGCAGCCCGCGCCCGCCGGCACGGTGAGCGGAAGCCAACTGCCGCCCCCGGCAGCGCCGGGCACCACCGACCCATCGCAATTCCCGACCGCGCCGGCAGGCGCGCAGGTCGCCTCGCTGCCGCCGGACGGATCGGCGCCGGCCGGAGCCTCCGACCTTACCGCTGCGAGCGTTGCCGGCGTCTGGAACGCCAGCGTGTCCGGACAGAGCTGCAAGGTGGCGACGCCGCAGACCAAATTCGGCGCCGGCTTCCGCGCCGGGCCGCTGCATTGCCCGCCGCCCATCGACGGCATCAAATCGTGGAACGTCGCCGGCAAGCAGCTGACGCTCTATGACGAGAATGGCGGCACGCTGGCGCGGCTCTATTCCTCGGGCGGTTCGAAATTCGACGGCCAGACTACCAACGGCTTGCCGATATCGCTTACAAGATAGGCTGCCTATCCCTAGACAGCGACGTGACCGATGCATCTGCGTGACGGCCTCCAGACCCATGCGACCGTCAGGCAGCGCTACGACCATCTGGTCGCAACCGGCGCCATCGAGCGCGATCCTGCGCAGGAGCGCATCGCCGCCGCGCTCGACCGGCTGACCGACGAGATCTCGGTCAAGCGGCTGGCGCACAAGTCGAGCGCGCTCGGCTGGCTGTTTGCCCGCAAGCGCGAGACGCGCGAGGTCGTCAAGGGCCTCTACATTCATGGCGGCGTCGGTCGCGGCAAGACCATGCTGATGGATATGTTTTTCGAGCTTTTGCCGGTCAGGCGCAAGCGCCGCGTTCATTTCAACGACTTCATGGCCGATGTGCAGGACCGCATCCAGAAGCACCGGCAGGCGCGCAAGAACGGCGACGTCAAGGAGGACGACCCGATCCCGCCGGTCGCGCTTCAGCTTGCCGAAAAGGCCTGGGTGCTGTGCTTCGATGAGTTTTCGGTCACCGACATTGCCGATGCGATGGTCCTGTCGCGGCTGTTTTCGGCGCTGTTCGCCAATGGCGTGGTTCTGGTCGCCACCTCGAACGTCGCGCCGCAGGACCTTTATCGCGACGGGCTGAACCGCCAACTCTTCCTGCCCTTCATCAGCATTCTCGAGCGCCACGCCGATGTGCTGACGCTCGATGCCGACAAGGACTACCGGCTGGAAAAGCTCGCCCGCACGCCGGTTTATGTCACCCCGGCGGATGCCGAAGCCGATCGTGTGCTCGACGAGGCCTGGCAGGCGATGACGCGTGGAGCGCCGACGGCCGAGACCTCGCTGACGCTCAAGGGGCGGCAAGTGAGGATACCGGCTGCCGCCGGGGATGCAGCGCGGTTTTCCTTCGCCGACCTCTGCGAAAAGCCGCTCGGCGCACGCGATTTCCTGGCCATTGCCGGCCGCTTCTCGACCGTCTTCATCGATCACGTGCCGGTGCTGGGCGAAGGCAAGCGCAACGAGGCCAAGCGCTTCATCCTGTTGATCGACACGCTCTACGATCATCACACGCGGCTGGTGGTGAGCGCTGAGGCTCCCCCGCCTGAGCTTTACACGGCCAGACGCGGCGTCGAGGTGTTCGAATTCGAACGCACGGCCTCGCGGCTGATCGAGATGCAAAGCCGCGACTGGCTGGAAGACTGGGCGGAACGGCAGAAGGACAACGCGGAAGCGCAGGTCTGAGGGTTCCAAGAGGTCATTATGTGTGATCCTTCGCGCCCCCCTCCGTCCTGCCGGACATCTCCCCCACACGGGGGGAGATTGGCGGTTTCGGCGCTCCGCTCATTCCTACGGCCATTGGAGATTGGCGAAAGGTCGCGTGACGTCCGATCTCCCCCCTCGTGGGGGAGATGCCTGGCAAGGCAGAGGGGGGCGCTGTCCCGCCGACGCCTAAAGCTCATACACATACATCACAAACGACTCCGCCGGCCCATGCACCTCCTCGCGCGATTCATAAAGCGCGCCCCCTGGAACATTGTCCGGTTCGGTGCCGACCCAGGCTTCGCCGCATCCCTGCTCGCGGCCGAGCGCGAACATGGCGTCGAGCATCTTTCGCGCGATGCCATGGCGCTGGAAGGCCGGCGAGACGCCGACTTCGTCGATGTAGAGTTCGGTCACCTTGTCGGGATGGCGGTGGATGATGGCAGCGCATTGGCCGACGACGACGCCGTCTGCCAGCGCGACAATCATTAAATGACCCGGCGAGGCGAGGTAAGCGGCAAGCCTGTCGGCCCGCACCGGCTCGTCGAGCACGTCTTCGGCGATGCGCTTCACAAGGGCGTCATCGCCTGGATAGAGTCTTCTGATTTCCACGTTCGTTGTATAAAACCTCTCAAGTCGGCTTACAAACTTTGACGTTTACGTAAACCCCAATGTTTCTAACCGATTGAAATTGTTCACTCGAAAATAATCGATTGAATATATTTTCCACCAGGGCTACTGGATGCGGCGAAATCTCGCTGAGACCACAGCATTCCGGCCTCTTCCTCGACGCCGTCAACCAGATCACCAGAGATTTGGGCGTCGTCACAGACAAAGGGAAAATTTCCTCACATGGCACGCAACAAGATAGCGCTTATCGGCTCCGGCATGATCGGCGGCACGCTCGCTCACATGGTCGGCCTCAAGGACCTCGGCGACGTGGTGCTGTTCGATATTGCCGAGGGCATTCCGCAAGGCAAGGGGCTCGATATCGCGCAGTCGTCGCCGGTCGACGGTTTTGACTCCCGGCTGACCGGCGTCAATGATTATGCCGGGATCGAGGGCGCCGATGTCTGCATCGTCACTGCCGGCGTGCCGCGCAAGCCGGGTATGAGCCGCGACGATCTGCTGGGCATCAACCTCAAGGTCATGGAACAGGTCGGCGCAGGGCTGAAGAAATACGCGCCCAAGGCTTTCGTCATCTGCATCACCAACCCGCTCGACGCCATGGTCTGGGCGCTGCAGAAGTTTTCCGGCCTGCCCAAGACCCATGTCGTCGGCATGGCCGGCGTGCTCGACAGCGCGCGCTTCCGCTATTTCCTGGCCGAGGAGTTCAAGGTCTCGGTCGAGGACGTCACCGCCTTCGTGCTCGGCGGCCATGGCGATTCCATGGTGCCGATGATCCGCTATTCCACGGTGTCGGGCATTCCGCTGCCGGACCTCATCAAGATGGGCTGGACCTCGAAGGAAAAGCTCGACCAGATCGTCCAGCGCACCCGTGACGGCGGCGCCGAGATCGTTGGCCTCTTGAAGACCGGCTCGGCCTTCTACGCGCCGGCGGCTTCCGCAATTTCGATGGCCGAATCCTATCTCAAGGACAAGAAGCGCGTGCTGCCTTGTGCTGCGCATCTCTCGGGCCAGTATGGCGTCAAGGGCACCTATGTCGGCGTTCCCGTTGTCATCGGCGCCGGCGGCGTCGAGCGCATCATCGAGATCGACCTCAACAAGGCCGAGCAGAAGATGTTCGACGCTTCGGTGGCGACAGTGCAGGGCCTGACCGAGGCTTGCGTCAAGATCGCCCCGCACCTCGCCTCGAAGTAATCCCCCAAAGCAGCCGATCCGGAGACCATCCAGATGAACATCCATGAATATCAAGGCAAGGCGCTGCTGAAGTCGTTTGGCGCGCCGGTGGCCGAAGGCGTGCCGGTGTTCAAGGCAAGCGAAGCGGAAGCCGCGGCACAAGCGCTGCCCGGCCCGCTCTATGTGGTGAAGAGCCAGATCCACGCCGGTGGCCGCGGCAAGGGGAAGTTCAAGGAACTGTCGCCCGACGCAAAGGGCGGCGTGCGGCTGGCTAAGTCGGTTGCCGAAGTCGTTGCCAACGCCAATGAGATGCTTGGCCACACGCTGGTGACCAAGCAGACCGGCCCCGCCGGCAAGCAGGTCAACCGTCTTTATATCGAGGACGGCGCCGACATCGAGCGCGAGCTTTATCTGTCGATCCTGGTCGACCGCTCGGTCGGCCGCATCGCTTTCGTCGTCTCGACCGAGGGCGGCATGGACATTGAAGGCGTCGCCCACGACACACCGGACAAGATCATCACCCGCGCCATCGATCCGCTGGCCGGCGTGACGACCATCGACGTCGACATATTGGTGGAAGCGCTGGGCCTCACCGGCGATGCCGCCAAGGATGCCGGCACGCTGTTCCCGATCCTCTACAAGGCCTTTGTCGAGAAGGACATGAGCCTGCTCGAGGTCAACCCGCTGATCGTGATGAAGAACGGCAGGCTGCGCGTGCTCGACGCCAAGGTGTCGTTCGACAACAATGCGCTGTTTCGCCATCCCGAGCTGATGGAACTGCGCGACACCACCGAAGAGGACGAGAAGGAGATCGAGGCGTCGAAATACGACCTCGCCTATGTCGCGCTCGACGGCAATATCGGCTGCATGGTCAATGGCGCCGGCCTTGCCATGGCGACGATGGACATCATCAAGCTCTATGGCGCGGAACCCGCCAACTTCCTCGATGTCGGCGGCGGTGCGTCCAAGGAAAAAGTGACGGCAGCGTTCAAGATCATCACCAGGGACCCGGCGGTCAAAGGCATTTTGATCAACATCTTCGGCGGCATCATGAAGTGCGACATCATTGCCGAGGGCGTCATTGCCGCGGTCAAGGAAGTCGGCCTGGAAGTGCCGCTGGTGGTGCGCCTCGAAGGCACAAACGCCGAACTCGGCAAGAAGATCATCAATGACAGCGGCCTCAACGTGGTGTCGGCGGACGATCTCGACGACGCAGCCAAGAAGATCGTGGCGGCGGTGAAGGGCTGAAGGCGAATGCCTCCGCGCAAGATAAACCTCGTCGAGGCGGCGGATGCGAAGATCAGCAAGGTCTTCGATCCGCATATTGCCGGCGACGTCAATGACAGCCAGGCGAAGGTTGCCAAGTTCGGCGAGACCTTCGACTGGCATGCGCATGAGCATGAGGACGAAGCCTTCCTCGTCCTGCGCGGGCGCATCGCCATCGATTTCCGCGACGGTCCGGTCGACCTCGGCGAGGGCGATTTCATCGTCGTGCCGCGCGGCGTCGAGCACCGGCCGCGGTCGCTGACCGCCGGGCCGGTGGTGCTGATGTTCGAACCGGCAACGACGCTCAACACCGGCAACGCCAAGAGCGACCTCACCGTCTCCGACCTGAAGCGGCTCTGATCATGAACGCCTTCTCGCTCTCGGCCGATCACCAGCGCCTGCAGGCGCTGGTCGGCGCGTGGCGCGGCGAGGAAGAGGTGGCGGAAACGCAGTGGGCCGATGGCGGACCGGCGACGTCGGACGTGCTGGCAGAGGCACAGTTCGGCGGACTGTTCGTGGTCCAGCGCTATCGCCAGCGCCGCGACGGCACGGTCTCGTTCGGCTCGCACAGCGTGTTCGGCTTCGATCAGCCAAACAGGCTCTTCACCATGCACCAGTTCGACTCCATGGGTTTTGTGCCGGCCTCGCCGGCCACAGGAACGTGGAACGGCGATGAGCTGGTTCTGGAGCGGTCGTCGCCGCGTGGCTCAGCGCGCGTGACGTATATTTTCGACAATGCCGATGCCTACCGGATGCGACTGCATTTCAAACCTGCCGGCAGCGACAGCTGGCAAGACATGGTGAGCGGCGTCTACCGGCGCGTCTCGCCTTCCCCGATCAACGGCTTTTAGAAAAGGGCTCCGATGTCCATTCTCATCGACAAGAACACCAAGGTGCTGGTTCAGGGCCTGACCGGCAAGACCGGCACGTTCCACACCGAGCAGGCCTTGGCCTATCACGGCACCAAGATGGTCGGCGGCATCCATCCCAAGAAGGGTGGCGAGACCTGGACCGGCGCCAAGGGCGAAAACCTGCCGATCTTCGCTTCCGTTGCCGAGGGCAAGGAAAAGACCGGCGCCAATGCCTCGGTTGTCTATGTGCCGCCGGCGGGCGCCGCCGAAGCCATCCTCGAAGCCATCGAAGCCGAGATCCCGCTGATCGTCTGCATCACCGAAGGCATTCCGGTGATGGACATGGTCAGGGTCAAGGCGCGGCTCGACCGCTCGACCTCGCGGCTGATCGGCCCGAACTGCCCCGGCGTGCTCACCCCCGACGAATGCAAGATCGGTATCATGCCCGGCAACATCTTCCGCAAGGGCTCGGTCGGCGTTGTTTCGCGCTCGGGAACGCTTACCTATGAGGCAGTGTTCCAGACCACCAATGTCGGCCTCGGCCAGACCACCGCCGTCGGTATCGGCGGCGACCCCGTAAAAGGCACCGAGTTCATCGACATGCTCGAAATGTTCCTTGCCGACGACGAGACCAAGTCGATCATCATGATCGGCGAGATCGGCGGTTCGGCCGAGGAAGACGCCGCGCAGTTCCTCAAGGACGAGGCCAAGCGCGGCCGCAGGAAACCGATGGCGGGCTTCATCGCCGGGCGCACTGCGCCGGCCGGTCGCACCATGGGCCATGCGGGCGCGGTCATCTCCGGCGGCAAGGGCGGCGCGGAAGACAAGATCGCGGCGATGGAATCGGCCGGCATCAAGGTATCGCCATCGCCGGCGCGTCTGGGCACGACCCTGGTCGAGGCGATCAAAGGCTAAGTGAGTAGCGAGTAGTGAATAGCGAATAGGGAAAAGAGAGTAACGGCGCGACCCGGAAAAAATCCCTACTCGCTATTCGCTACTCACTATTCACTTTTGAAAAGGAGACGGAGCCAGGCTCCGCAGACAAAAATGGCAAGACAAGATCAGGCCAACGACCAATTTTCGCTCACCTCTTTCCTGTATGGCGGCAATGCCGACTATATCGACGCGTTGTATGCCTCCTATGAGGATGATCCAGAGTCAGTAAACCCCGAATGGCAGGATTTCTTCGCCGGGCTGAAGGACGACGCCGGCGATGTGCGCAAGAACGCCAAGGGCGCTTCCTGGGCAAAGCCGTCCTGGCCGCTGCAGGCCAATGGCGAACTGGTGTCGGCGCTGGACGGCAATTGGGGCATCGTCGAGAAGCATCTGGAAAAGAAGGTCAAGGACAAGGCGGTCACCAATGGCGTCGTGCTATCGGATGCCGACGTGCATCAGGCGACGCGCGATTCGGTGCGCGCCATCATGATGATCCGCGCCTTCCGCATGCGCGGCCATCTGCACGCCAATCTCGACCCGCTCGGCATCGCCAAGCCGCTTGAGGACTATAACGAGCTGTCGCCGGAAAATTACGGTTTTACCGCAGCCGACTACGACCGGCCGATCTTCCTCGACAATGTGCTCGGCCTCGAATTCGGCACCATCCGGCAGATGCTGGAGATCCTGACCCGCACCTATTGCTCGACGCTAGGTGTCGAGTTCATGCACATTTCCGATCCCGAGGAGAAGGCCTGGATCCAGGCGCGCATCGAGGGTGCCGACAAGGAGATTTCCTTCACCGCTACGGGAAAAAAAGCGATCCTGCAGAAGCTGGTCGAGGCCGAAGGCTTCGAGCAGTTCATCGATGTCAAGTACAAGGGTACCAAGCGCTTCGGCCTCGATGGTAGCGAAGGCCTGATCCCGGCGCTGGAGCAGATCATCAAGCGCGGCGGCCAGCTCGGCATGAAGGAGATCGTGCTCGGCATGGCGCATCGCGGCCGGCTGAACGTGCTGTCCCAGGTGATGGCCAAGCCGCACCGCGCCATCTTCCACGAGTTCAAGGGCGGCTCGGCCGCTCCTGACGAGGTCGAGGGCTCGGGCGACGTCAAGTACCATCTCGGCGCCTCGTCGGACCGCGAATTCGACGGCAACAAGGTGCATCTGTCGCTGACCGCCAATCCCTCGCATCTGGAAATCGTCGATCCGGTTGTGATGGGCAAGGCGCGCGCCAAGCAGGACTATCTGTTCGGCCGCAGCCGCGAGGAGATCGTGCCGCTGGAAGAGCGCGCCAAGGTGCTGCCGCTGCTTCTGCATGGCGATGCCGCCTTTGCCGGCCAAGGTGTGATTGCCGAAATCCTCGGCCTGTCGGGGTTGCGCGGCCACCGCGTCGCCGGCACGCTGCATTTCATCATCAACAACCAGATCGGCTTCACCACCAATCCGCGTTTCTCGCGCTCGTCGCCCTATCCGTCCGACGTCGCCAAGATGATCGAGGCGCCGATCTTCCACGTCAATGGCGACGACCCGGAAGCGGTGGTGCACGCCACGAAGGTGGCGATCGAATTCCGCATGAAGTTCCACAAGCCGGTGGTGGTGGACATGTTCTGCTACCGCCGATTCGGCCACAATGAGGGCGACGAGCCGGCTTTCACCCAGCCGATCATGTACGCCAACATCCGCAACCACAAGACGACGGTGCAGATCTATGGCGAGCGGCTGATCGCCGAGGGCCATATCAGCCAGGCCGAACTCGACAAGATGAAGGCCGACTGGCGCGCCCATCTGGAATCCGAATGGGAAGTCGGCCAGCATTACAAGCCCAACAAGGCCGACTGGCTGGACGGCGCCTGGTCAGGCCTGCGCACGGCCGACAACCAGGACGAACAGCGCCGCGGCAAGACCGCCGTGCCGGTCAAGGTGCTGAAGGACATCGGCAAGAAGCTGACCGAGGTGCCGAAGGGCTTCGAGGCGCACAAGACCATCATCCGCTTCCTCGAAAACCGCCGCCAGGCGATCGACTCCGGCGAAGGCATCGACTGGTCGACGGCCGAGGCGCTGGCCTTCGGCGCCATCCTGCTCGACGGCAATCCGATCCGGCTCTCCGGCCAGGATTCCGAACGCGGCACCTTCTCGCAGCGCCATTCCGTGCTCTACGACCAGCGCGACGAGACCCGCTACATCCCGCTCAACAATCTGTCGGCCGCACAGGCCGGCTACGAAGTCATTAACTCGATGCTGTCGGAAGAGGCGGTGCTCGGCTTCGAGTATGGCTACAGCCTGGCCGAGCCTAAGGCGCTGACGCTCTGGGAAGCGCAGTTCGGCGATTTCGCCAACGGGGCCCAGGTGGTGTTCGACCAGTTCATCTCGTCGGGCGAGCGCAAGTGGCTCAGAATGTCGGGCCTGGTCTGCCTGTTGCCGCATGGCTATGAGGGCCAGGGGCCGGAACATTCGTCGGCCCGGCTCGAGCGCTTCCTGCAGCTCTGCGCCGAAGACAATATGCAAGTCGCCAACTGCACCACGCCGGCCAACTACTTCCACATATTGCGCCGGCAGCTGAAGCGGGACTTCCGCAAGCCGCTGATCCTGATGACGCCGAAGTCGCTGCTGCGCCACAAGCGGGCGGTATCGACGCTGCCGGAGATTTCGGGCGAAAGCTCGTTCCACCGGCTTTTGTGGGACGATGCCCAGCTGCTGCAAAACCAGGTGATCAAGCTCACCAAGGATTCCAAGATCCGCCGCGTCGTGCTGTGCTCGGGCAAGGTCTATTACGACCTCTACGAGGAGCGCGAGAAGCGCGGCATCAACGACATCTATCTCTTGCGCGTCGAACAGCTCTATCCCTTCCCGGCCAAGGCCCTGATCACCGAGCTGTCGCGTTTCCGCAATGCGGAGATGGTGTGGTGCCAGGAAGAGCCCAAGAATATGGGCGCCTGGTCGTTCATCGATCCGTATCTGGAATGGGTGCTGGCTCATATCGACGCCAAGCATCAGCGGGTGCGCTACACCGGCAGGCCGGCGGCGGCGTCGCCGGCGACCGGGCTGATGTCGAAGCATCTGGCACAGCTCGCCGCCCTGCTCGAAGACGCGCTCGGCGAATAGAACAAACCCGGCGAATAGAACAGACAGAGAAGAAACGGAACAGGCACAATGGCTACCGAAATCCGCGTTCCCACTCTCGGCGAATCCGTCACCGAGGCGACCATCGGCAAGTGGTTCAAGAAGGTCGGCGATGCCATTGCCGTCGACGAGCCGCTGGTCGAGCTCGAAACCGACAAGGTGACGGTGGAGGTGCCTGCCGCCGCCGCCGGCACGCTGGGCGAGATCACCGCCAAGGAAGGCGAGACCGTTGGCGTCGGCGCGCTGCTCGGTTCGATCTCGGCTGGAGGCGCTGCCGCCGCCCCGGCGTCCAAGCAGGAGACCAAGCCGCAAGCTGTGTCGCAGGCGTCGAGCCCCGACGCGGCACATACGACCAAGCAGGCCGCGGCCGAGACCGCCAAGATTGCCGGCGATGCCGGGCCGGTCGAGCCGCGCACCATGCCGCCGGCGCCAGCTGCCGCAAAGCTGATCGCCGAGAACAATCTGTCGGTCGACCAGGTTTCTGGCTCGGGCAAGCGCGGCCAGGTGCTGAAGGGCGATGTGCTCGACGCGATTTCCAAGGGCGCGCCGTCGCAGCCGGCCGAAATTCCGAAGGCCGCACCGGCTCCGGTCGCCGTGCGTGCGCCGTCCTCGGGCGACGATGCGTCGCGCGAGGAGCGCGTGCGCATGACCAAGCTGCGCCAGACCATTGCGCGCCGGCTGAAGGAAGCGCAGTCGACCGCCGCCATGCTGACCACCTTCAACGAGGTCGACATGTCGGCGGTGATGGCGCTCAGGACCAAGTACAAGGACATCTTCGAGAAGAAGCACGGCGTGAAGCTCGGCTTCATGGGCTTCTTCACCAAAGCGGTTACGCACGCATTGAAGGAAATCCCCTCGGTCAATGCCGAGATCGACGGCACCGACATCATCTTCAAGAACTATGCCCATATCGGCGTTGCCGTCGGCACCGAAAAGGGTCTCGTCGTGCCAGTGGTGCGAAATGCCGACCAAATGTCGATTGCCGAGATCGAAAAGGACATCGGCCGGCTGGGCATTGCCGCGCGGGACGGCAAGCTGTCGGTCGCCGACATGCAGGGTGGTACGTTCACCATCTCCAATGGCGGCGTTTACGGCTCACTGATGTCGACGCCGATCCTCAATGCGCCGCAGTCCGGCATTTTGGGCATGCACAGGATCCAGGACCGGCCTGTCGTGGTCGGCGGCCAGATCGTGATCCGGCCGATGATGTACTTGGCGCTGAGCTACGATCACCGTATCGTCGACGGCAAGGAAGCCGTGACCTTCCTGGTCCGCGTCAAGGATAGCCTGGAGGATCCCGAACGGCTGGTGCTCGATCTGTGAGTGATCCGGGATGGCCGAGCCCGCCCCGCCGATCGACCTGTTCGAACTCCTGACGACTGGCCGCGCGGGTCCTCTCGAACTCGGCAAAAGCAGCCGTGAGGCGGTTCGACAACTGATCGACGCGGAGGATGTGCGGGCGGACGGTCATTATCGCCACGGGGACACGGAGTCCGCGTGGTGTATCTATGGCGCCAATTGCGAATTCTTCTTCAGCCCCGATTTTCGCTTGCGATCGATCAGCGTCGAGCCTTCCAAGACCGCCTTGGCACTCAATGGCATGATGGCGACCTGGCGCGGCGATTTCGAACTCAATCTGGGAAGACATCCAACCATTCTGGCTGGCAACGACCCGATTGCATTTCACGCGTTGCCGAAAGCGCTGCAGGTCCTGAACAAGCCTGAGTTCAATTGGACAATCGGTGGCGGCGATGAGCGCGACATCTATATCGAACTGTCGGAAGGCTCCCGCTGTTTGACCCTCAAGTATGAGATCAACACCATTCCGGTGGACGGGGATGCGAAAATTGACTTTGAGATAGATTACTTTCTAGCAGCGGTCTTCCTTGTCGACCGGGATGTTCAGGGCGACGAATGACAATCCGGTCCTTCCGCATTTCGCAGCGTGTTCTGGCCCTGTCGCTAGCAGCAGCGGTGGCGACGCCGATCCCCGCCCAGGCCGCCTGCCCGCTGGCTCTCGCCGTCTATGGCGATGCCGAGAGCGATGCCGGCATCGATTTCCGGCCGACGACGGATGCGGTCACCGTCACCAACTCCTTCACGATGGTGCTCGATAAAGGTGTCGTCCTCGACGGCATCGTCATGTGGACATCGGGCGTTTCGCGGCCGCACGGATCGCTGATGTACAAATGCCCGACCGGCGACGTCACCGGTGACGAGCTTGCCGCCTGCACGGTCTGGCAGGGCGTGGTCTACAGCGCCGACGACAAGGGCAACATTGCGCTGCTGGCGGCCGAAGGCACGGACGCGCCGCAGAGCCTGATCTTCCCCGATCTGGGTCCATCGTTGCAGATGTCGTCCGCCTTTGGCTCCAACGGTTTTTCGAAACTGCCGTGGGATGTGTTTTTGCTGAAAGGTTGCCAGGAATGAGCGCGGCGAAGAAAGTTCTTCTGGTCACCGGCGGCAGCCGCGGCATTGGTGCGGCCACTTGCCGGCTTGCGGCGAAGGCCGGCTACCGCGTCGCGGTCAACTATGCCGCAAACGAGGCCGCGGCCCAGGCGCTGGTCGCCGAGATCGAGGCCGGCGGCGGTGAAGCGATAGCGGTCAAGGGCGATGTCGGCGTCGAGGCTGACATCGTCGCCATGTTCGAAGCCGTCGATAGCGCCTATGGCCGGCTCGACGCCCTGGTCAACAATGCCGGAATCGTCGACGTCAAGGCGCGCGTCGACGAGATGAGCCTGGCGCGGCTGGAGCGCATGATGCGCATCAATGTCATCGGCTCGTTCCTGTGCGCGCGCGAAGCGGTCAAACGCATGTCGAGCAAGCATGGCGGCCAGGGCGGCGCCATCGTCAACATCTCGTCGGCGGCGTCGCTACACGGCTCGGCCGGCGAATATGCCGACTATGCCGCGTCCAAGGCGGCGATCGACACTTTCACGCTCGGCCTGGCGCGCGAAGTCGCGACCGAAGGCGTGCGCGTCAACGCGATACGGCCGGGCATCATCGACACCGAGATCCACGCCTCGGGCGGCCAGCCGGACCGGGTCGAGCGGTTCCGCGACATGCTGCCGATGAAACGCGCCGGCACGGCCGATGAAGTCGCGCATGCGGTTCTCTATCTTTTGTCGGATGAGGCGTCCTACACGACCGGCGCAATCCTGAATGTAAGCGGCGGCCGCTGAGCCCCAAGCTAAGGGAAACGAACATGGCTTATGATGTCGTTATCATCGGGTCGGGACCGGGCGGCTATGTCTGCGCCATCAAGGCGGCACAGCTCGGGCTCAAGGTCGCGGTGGTCGAGAAGAACGCCACTTTCGGCGGCACTTGCCTGAACATCGGCTGCATTCCATCCAAGGCGCTGCTTTACGCATCGGAAATGTTTGCCGAGGCCGGCCATTCCTTCGATGCGCTGGGTGTCGAGATACCGGCGCCGAAACTCAATCTGAAGAAGATGATGGCGCACAAGGACGCGACCGTTTCGGCCAACGTCAATGGCGTCGCCTTCCTGTTCAAGAAAAACAAGATCGATAGTTTCCGTGGCACCGGGAAGGTGGTTGCGGCCGGCAAGGTGTCGGTGACGGCCGAGGACGGCAAGGTCGAGGAGATCGAGACGAAAAATATCGTTATTGCCACGGGCTCCGATGTCGCCGGCATTCCCGGCGTCAAGGTCGACATAGACGAGAAGGTGATCGTGTCGTCGACCGGCGCGCTGTCGCTGGAGAAGGTGCCGGGACATCTGGTGGTTGTCGGCGGTGGGGTCATCGGTCTGGAGCTCGGCTCGGTATGGGCACGGCTCGGCGCCAAGGTCACCGTGGTCGAATTCCTCGACGCCATCCTGGGCGGCATGGACGGCGAGGTCTCCAAGCAGTTCCAGCGCCTGCTTTCCAAGCAGGGTTTCGAGTTCAAGCTCGGCGCCAAGGTGACAGGGGTGACCAAGGCCAAAAAGGGCGCCGCCGTTACGTTCGAGCCGGTCAAGGGTGGTGCGGCCGAGACCATCGAGGCCGACGCGGTGCTGATCTCGACCGGACGCCGGGCCTATTCCAACAGCCTCGGGTTGAAAGAAGCCGGCGTCGAGGTCGACGAGCGCGGCCGGGTCAAGACCGACGGGCATCTCAGGACCAACGTGGCCGGCATCTACGCCATTGGCGACGTCATCGCCGGTCCGATGCTGGCGCACAAGGCCGAGGATGAAGGCGTGGCGGTGGCCGAGACCATTGCCGGCCAGGCCGGCCATGTGAATTACGACGTCATTCCGAGCGTCGTCTACACCAGCCCGGAAATCGCTTCGGTCGGCAAGACAGAGGAAGAGCTGAGGAAGGCCGGCATCGACTACAAAACCGGCAAATTCCCGTTCACCGCCAACGGCCGCGCGCGCGCCATGCTCCACACGGACGGCTTCGTGAAGATCCTCGCCGACAAAGCCAGCGACCGCGTGCTCGGCGTCCACATTGTCGGCTTCGGCGCCGGCGAGATGATTCATGAGGCGGCGGTGCTGATGGAATTCGGCGGCTCATCCGAAGACCTCGCCCGCACCTGCCACGCGCATCCGACAATTTCGGAAGCGGTGAAGGAAGCAGCGCTGGCGACGTTCTTCAAGCCGATCCATATTTAAGGAAACGCTGGAGGGACAGCACCCCCCTCTGGCCTGCCGGCCATCTCCCCCTCGAGGGGGGAGATTGGACTTCACCGCCGCGTCGCGAGCTTTCAAGTTTCTCACGTTTCTAACCTGGCGCTGTTCGTGAACTGCCGATCTCCCCTCTCGAGGGGGAGATGTCCGGCAGGACAGAGGGGGCGGTGAAGAATCGCGACGCTCGCCGATAGGTGCCCCAAACAAAACGGCCCGCTTTTCAGCGGGCCGTTCTTGGCTGGAATCAAGATGCCAGATCAGTTGGCCAGATTACGGGCTCGGCGCCGGAGCAGGCGCGGGTGCCGGAGCTGGCGCAGGAGCCGGTGCGGGCGCAGGGGCTGGTGCGGGAGCCGGTTCGGCGGGCTTCATCGGCTCAGCCGGTGCAGGTGCGGGCGCCGGTGTGCTGGCTGCCGGCGGCTCTGCGGGCGCAGGATGTTCGCCGCTTCTGCCGAAAACATAGTACGCGACAATCGCAAGGATGACGACGACCAGCGCAATCAGCCAGCCGCTGCCACCACCCGACCTGGGCGCTGGATCGTTAGGGTTCGCCATAAAAGTGTCCTCCGTGGATGAAAAGCATCAATCAACACCCCTCAACGCGCAACCGTTGAACGGGTTCATACTAGGCCTTCAAATTGACGAACGCAGGAAAATTCTGATTCGCAACCGCTTGTTGGCCTGTATTTCCCCCGCAAAATCAATCACGAACGAGGTAGAACGAGCTTAGCTGGCCTTTTCCGCCAAAAATAGGGCCAACCGCCTCCGCTTTGCGAATCAGTTGCGCACCGCACAGAGCCGGGCTTACGTGATTCGGTATTCAAGACGGGCGCTGCTCAGTCGACGGCGGTGACGGTATAGCCGGCCTTGCGAAAATCCTCGACCAGGCCTTCGGGGCCGGGAAGATGCATGGCGCCGACGGCCATGAAGGCATTGCCCTTGGCCAGGATCGGTGCGGCATGGTCGGCCATGACCTTGTTGCGGCCGGTGATCATCGTCCGGTCGAATTCGGCGTAACCTGCGTCGTCGTCTTCGTCGGGCGAGATCGAACGCAACAGCGGCCAGAAGGTGCCGGTGTCGCCGCGCTGGTAAAGCACGATCATGGTTTCGTTGATGTCGTTTATCTTGTCGCCGAGCTTCAGGGTCTCGACCAGCCCTTTGATGTGGAACGCAATCGGCAGCGAGGCCATGGCGTGCAGCTGGCTGGCAGCGGTCTCCAACCCTTCCACCGGCTTCCCCAAGGCCTTGGCGTCCTGCGCCAGCTTGACGTCCAGAACCGGTGCGCCGCCTGCCTGACGGGCGACCTCACAGACCGGCAGCGCGACCATGGCCGACAGCAGCCACGGCTTCATCTTGGAGACGCTAGCCGGCGGAATGCCGCGCGCATCGAGCCCTTTGTTCACCACCGCCGCATCCTCCGGCGACAACAGCGACGACAACGTCGTGTTGTCGGTGAACATCATCAGCTCGGGTTCCTTGAGCATGGCCTCCATCATCTTCTGCTTGTCGAGCACGTCGGTGGTCTCGATGATGATGGTGCCGGCAGCGTCATAGGCTTTCCTGGCTGCCGGCGGCAGAGTGGTCACGCGCGGGTCGGTCATGTGCATGGTGCCGAACAGGAAGGACGGCTTTTCGCCTGATTTCTCCAGCTTCCACAACAGGCCCTTGCCGTTCAGCGTCGCCGCTGCTTCCGTCTCGATCCTGGCATAGGCGGCGGGGTCATCCTTCTGCACGGCCGACAGCAGATCGGCGCCGGCGCAGGCCGGGGCTTCGGCATGCGCCTTGCCCATGGCAAGCAGCAGCGCGACGAGAAAAGACAGAAAAAACAGGGCATTGAGCGCGACGAGCAGCTTCAGCGACACAAGGGCCGCGCGATCGGCAATGGCAAGGGCGCGTTTCATGGTGCGGTTCTAGGACTGAAAAGCGGCGAAACGGTTAACCGGCGTGGGGAAATTGTCCTGGACTTATACAGTGGTCACGCGCGGGGATGCGCGGATTCGTAAATCTCGAGCAGCCTTGCCGTGTCGACGCCGGTATAGACCTGCGTCGTCGACAGGCTGGCGTGGCCGAGAAGCTCCTGGATGGTGCGCAGGTCGCCGCCGCGGCCGAGCAGATGCGTGGCGAAGGAATGGCGCAGCGCGTGCGGTGTCGCAGTGTCGGGCAGGTTCAACGCCGAGCGCAGTTTCGCCATGTCGCGCTGGACGATGGCCGGGTTGAGCGGCCCGCCGCGGGCGCCGCGAAACAGCAGGCCCTTGGGGTCGAGATGGTAGGGACACAGTTTTCGGTATTCGGCGATTGCCCTGAGCGCCACCGGCAGCACCGGCACCAGCCGTGTCTTGCCGCCCTTGCCGGTGACGCGCAGCACGGTGTCGGCTTCCGATGCCAGATCGGCGGCGCTGAGGCCCAGCGCTTCGGAAATGCGCAGGCCGGAGCCGTAAAGAAGCGTCAGCACGGCGGCGTTGCGGGCGGCGATCCAAGGCTCTTCAGCCAGCTGGCCTTCCACCGACACGACATGTTTGGCATCGCTGGCGGTCAGCGGCTTGGGCAGCGATTTCGGCTGGCGCGGCGCGCGCAACGCCGCGGCACCGGCGGCATTGGCGAGACCGCGCCGCTCGAGAAACCGCAGCAGCGAGCGGATGCCGGCCAGACCCCGGCCGAGCGTGCGGGCCCCGGCCCCGCCGTTGCGCCGCGCGGCAAGAAAGCCGCGCAGATCGGCCGGGCGCAGAGTGGCGATGTCGGAAATACCGGGCGAGCCGCCGCAATGCCCAGTGAGGAAATGCAGGAACTGGCGCGTGTCGCGTTCATAGGCTTCGACGGTCGCCGGCGCCAGCCGGCGCTCGCGCGCCAGCATCTTCAGCCAGCTTTCGCGCGCTGCCTGGAGGTCGGGTTTTGCCGGGATGAGAAATTCCTGCATGCCGCCATTGTCAGGCAGCCGGGTTAGGAAGCGGTGAAGAACCTGTCATTGAAATGGCTCCGGTCGATCATTGAAATGACGCCCGTAGGGCGTTAGAGCAGGGCAAAGGATATCAGCCATGTCGAAGCCCCAGAACCCCGTGCAAATGGCCGTGATCGGCGCCGCCCACGGCATCAAGGGCGAATTGCGGGTGAAGACTTTCACTGGCGAGCCGATGGCGCTGGCCGATTATGGGCCGCTCTATGCCAAGGACGGCCGCGCCTTCCAGATCATCGACATCAGGCCCGCCAACACCGTCATGGTGGTGCGCTTCAAGGGCATTGCCGACCGCAACGCCGCCGAGGCGCTGGCCGGAACCGAGCTGTTCGTGGACCGCTCGATGCTGCCCGACGATGGCGAGGAGGACGAATTCTACCACGCCGATCTCGTCGGACTTGAAGTCCGCGACGATAAGGGCGCGGTCATCGGCAAGGTGGTGGCGGTGCATAATTTCGGCGGCGGCGACATTCTCGACGTTACCCTCGGCGGGCGCAAAGGCGTGCTGATCCCGTTCACCCAGGCCGCCGTGCCTCAGGTTTCGATTGCCGAAGGTTTTCTCCGCGTCGACCCGGCAGCCGCCGGCCTTGTCGAGGATGAGGATGGCGACGCGCCGCGCGAAGAAGATTTCGGCGCGAAGGGCCGACCGCGCGGGCCGCGCGAAGCCGGAGGCAACCGGTGACGTTCAAGGCGTCGGTGCTGACGCTCTATCCCGAGATTTTTCCGGGCGGGCTAGGCCTGTCGCTGGCCGGACGGGCGCTCGAAGTCGGGACATGGTCGCTGGAAGCGATCCAGATCCGCGACTTCGCCAGCGATCGCCATCACACCGTCGACGACACGCCGGCCGGCGGCGGCGCCGGCATGGTGATGCGCGCCGATGTGCTGGCCAAGGCGATCGACCACACGTCGCCGGCGGGCGATCCGCGGCCGCGTTTGCTGATGAGCCCGCGTGGAAAACCGCTGACGCAGGCACGTGTGCGCGAACTGGTCGCTGGGCCAGGCGCCGTCATCGTCTGCGGCCGGTTCGAAGGCGTCGACCAGCGGCTGATCGAGGCGCGTGGACTGGAAGAGGTCTCCATCGGCGATTTCATCCTGTCGGGCGGCGAGCCGGCGGCGCTCGTACTGCTCGACGCCGTTGTGCGGCTGTTGCCCGGCGTCATGGGCAATGCGGTGTCGGGCGAGGAAGAAAGTTTCGAGAACGGCCTGCTCGAACACCCGCATTACACGCGGCCACAGGAGTTCGAAGGCCGCCCCATCCCCGACGTGCTGGTCTCCGGTAATCACAAGAAGATCGCCGCGTGGCGGCGCGCGGAGTCCGAGAAGCTGACCAGGGAGCGCCGGCCGGATTTGCTCGCCGCTCAGCCCTTGGCAAAGTAGTAGACGGCGAGAAACAGGCCGACGGCGATGACGAAGCCGCGTACTGCGTTTTGCGGCACGCGCTTGGCGATCCAGACGCCGGCATAGCCGCCGAGCGCGCCGCCGGGGATCATGACGATTGCCTGCGGCCAGGCAACAACGCCGCCGGAAACGAAGACCAGTATGGCAACGGCGGCGATGACCACGGCCAGCATGTTCTTCAGCGCGTTCAGCCGGTGATAGTCGCCGGATTGCGTCAGGCCGAGCGTCGCCAGCATCATGACGCCCATGCCGGCGCCGAAGAAGCCGCCATAGATGGCGGTGGCGAACTGCGCCAGCGAACCGGTCAGAGAGCCGACCGTGGCTTCATGCCCAGGCTTCGGCGTTGGTTTGAGCCACGGCCCGGCGGCGAACAAGGCGGTTGCCGCAAGCAGCAGCCACGGCACCAGCGCGCGGAACGACGGATTTGAGAGCGCCAGCAGGATGAGCGCACCAGCCAGCGCGCCCAAAGCCGAGATCAGGCAAAGCAGCAGCGCGCCGCGCCAGAAATGCTTGATGTCGGTCCAGTAAGCCAGCGTCGAGGTGATGTAACCGGGAAACTGCGTCACCGAGGAGGTGGCGTTGGCGACGATCGGCGGCAGGCCGGCCAGCGTCATGGCGCCGAAGGTTATGAAGGTGCCGCCGCCGGCAACGGCGTTGACGGCGCCTGACAGAAAACCCGCGAGGAAGAGCAGGACTGCGTCGAAAACAGACATTGTAAGGCCGCCGGACAAGTGTGCTGCTCCCGGATTAGGAAGCTTGAAGGGCCGGCGCAACCCTGCACTGGACGATTGCGTGGTGGCATGCGACCAAAAAAGACAGGGCCAAGGCGTGACAAGTCAGTGAAATAGCTGTATGTGCCCGCCCGTACTGGCGAGAAAAATCTCCCGGACCCGTCAACAATGACGGTGTAGTCGCCCCTGCCCAATGTTTCGAAGACAGATGTCTCGGGGACAAAGGGCATAGCCGAGCGGTCCATGGAACTGCAAGGCGAGTGTCGGACGCTCTGACTGTCGGAAGAACAAGAAGTGGACTATTGAGATGGATATCATCCGTCAGCTCGAGGCCGAACAGGCCGCCAAGATCGAAGCCAAGCGCAAGCTTCCCGAGTTTCAGCCCGGCGACACCGTGCGCGTCCAGGTCCGCGTGACCGAAGGCACCCGCACCCGCGTCCAGGCCTATGAGGGCGTCGTCATCGCCCGCGCCGGCGCCGGCTTCCAGGAAAATTTCACCGTCCGCAAGATCTCCTACGGCGAAGGCGTCGAGCGCGTTTTCCCGGTCTACTCGCCGATGGTCGAAGGCGTCGAGATCGTGCGCCGCGGCAAGGTGCGCCGCGCCAAGCTCTATTATTTGCGCGACCGTCGCGGCAAGTCGGCCCGTATTTCGGAAAACACCGGCGTGCGCGCCCGCAAGCTCAACGATGAGGAACGCGACGCGCTGAACGCCGAGAAGGCCCGCATCGAAGCCGAGAAGGTTGCCGCTGCCCAGGCGCTGGCCGCCGAGACGGCCGCCAAGGAAGCTGCCGAGAAGAAGGCCGTCGACGAAGCCGCCAAGGCCGCCGACGAGGCTGCAAAGGCGGCGGAAGCGACCCCGGCCGAATAAACCTGGTCCAAGGATTTTGAAAGGCGGCTTCGGCCGCCTTTTTTCGTTTCACCAGACTGTGAACGATTGCCGGCCGAGAGTTTGGCCATGGCTGTTGACTCGAATTATCTTGTACACTAAATGATAGTGTACAAATAAAATGGAGAACTGACATGGCACTCTACACCACACAGGCTCGCGTCACCGGCGGCCGCGCCGGCCACGGCGAGACCAGCGACGGCCTGCTGAAGGTCGACCTCGCTTTGCCGAAGGAGCTCGGCGGACAGGGTGGCGCCACCAATCCCGAGCAGCTGTTCGCGGTCGGCTATGCCGCCTGCTTCGAAAGCGCCATCCGCTTCGTCGCGCGCAAGCAGAAGCTGCCGCTGGACGATGCGGCGGTGAGCGCCACCGTCAGCCTGCTTCCCAATGGTGAAGGCTTCAAACTTGGTGTCGCACTGGCCGCCGAGACCAAAGGCCTTGATCAGGCGGCGGCGGAAGCGCTTGTATCGGCCGCGCATCAGATTTGCCCCTATTCCAATGCGATCAAAGGCAATGTCGAGGTGGCGCTTTCGACCGTGGCGCTTCCGGCAAAGGCAGCATGACGACGAAGACCGAAACCAGGGCCAGCGAAGTCCCGGCGGACACCGCCGGGAGGATCGCCGTTCCGCGCCTCGACCAGCAGCTCTGCTTCGCGCTCTATTCGGCGAGCGGGCTGATGACCAAGCTCTATCGGCCGCTGCTTGACCCGCTCGGCCTGACCTATCCGCAATATTTGGCGATGCTGGCGCTGTGGCAGCATGCGCCGAGCACGGTCGGCGAACTCGGCGAGGCGCTGGGGCTGGATTCGGCGACATTGACGCCTCTGCTCAAGCGGATGGAAGCGGCTGGTCTCGTCACCCGCCGTCGCGATCCGGCCGACGAGCGCCGCGTGCTGGTCGAACCGACTGCCAAGGGCCAGGCGCTGCGCGCCCGCATCAAGGACGTATCCGCAGGCCTTGCCTGCGCCATGCCGCTGGAAGTCGAGAAGCTGAAGTCGCTGCACCGGACCTTGACCGGATTTGTCGCCAAGCTGCGTGAGGCTACGTCACCATCCTGATCCGTCATCTGACGGGTTCCCGTGTCCAGGAGGGGCCTGGTTTGCCGGCGGCGCAATCACGGAATAAATTCCGACCACGGGGCGTTCTAAAACCGCGTTGGTTGAAGGCATTGGAATCCGCTTTCACCGGACGCTGAGCACCGGACCGGCTTGCAAGCCGTCTGCGGACGGCTAAAGTCGCGCCTGGATTTTCATGCGAGCCCGGCTGCAAGCGGGCTTCTCATCCTGGAGCGTGTCATGACCAAATCGAAGCTGCTGCTGGCCGCCCTCGCGGCCTGTTTCCTCGCGCCCGTCGCTGCATGGGCGGCCGATGCGCTGCCCGATCTCGGCGGCAAGAAGGTCGTGGTGGTGACGGAAAACGCCTATCCGCCGCTGCAGTTCATCGACGCCAAGACCGGCAAGCAGATCGGCTGGGAGTATGACGCGATGGACGAAATCGCCAAGCGGCTGAACTTCAAGGTGGAGTACCAGAACACCTCCTGGGACGCGATGATCCAGGCGGTTTCCGACAACCAGTACAACATTGGCATGACCGGCATCACCATCAAGGACGACCGAAAGGAGAAGGTCGATTTCTCCGACCCCTATATGCGTTCGGAGCAGTTCATGCTGGTGCGCGCCGATGAAAGCCGCTTCACCGACGCCAAGACCTTCGCCGCCTTCAAGGACGGGTTGATCGGCGCGCAGGCCGGAACGACGCCGTTCTACACCGCCGTCTACAGCGTGCTCGACGGCAATGAGCAGAACCCGCGCATCAAGCAGTTCGAGACCTTCGGCGCTTCGGTGCAGGCCCTGAAATCCGGCGACGTCGATGTCGTCCTGACCGACGGCACCGCCGGCAAAGGCTATGTCGATGCCTCCGGCGGCAAGCTCAAGCTGATCGGCGGCCCGCTCGGCACCGAGGATTTTGGCTTCATCTTCCCGAAGGGCTCGGACCTGGTGAAGCCGGTCAACGCGGCGATCGCGGCGCTGAAGGCCGACGGCACGATCGAGGCGCTGAACAAGAAGTGGTTTCTCGACTACAAGATGGGGCAGTGATGTCCGACTCCTTACCCTCCCCCTTGTGGGGAGGGTCGATCCGCGAAGCGGAGCGGGGTGGGGGTGCCAGCGCCGGCGCGTTGTAAAGACCCTGTCGCGTATACACATAAACGCGCCCCCGAGACTAGGC